>CALUTX010000048.1 GCA_944323815.1 uncultured Parabacteroides sp.
CCGATTGCAAGGTTGAAACCGGATAATGATTTTCTCCGTATCGCTGTTGATAGGCAAGAAAATGTATTTTACACTTTGAATCCATTCTAAGACTTTGAGTTTTTATTGCAATATAATATTGAACTGTAACAACGATTGACGAAGAAGGTAGTTTCAATTTCTGGGAAAAACACTATATTTGTTCTCGATCGTTATACCCAATTTATTACAAGATGTCATGATTAATAGAGAACTTATCAATCCGCAAAGTATTGTAGTCGTTGGAGGTTCCAACAATGTGCATAAGCCGGGTGGACGGCTGGTCCGCAATTTGCTGGACGGTAAATATAAAGGAGCCTTATATGTCGTCAATGCCAAAGAAGACGATGTGCAAGGTTTGAAGTCGTATCATTCCGTGCATGATATTCCGGAGACGGAATTGGCGATTATTTCCATTCCCGGCCCTTCTTGTCCGGAGGTGGTCGATGTGCTTGCCAAGGAGAAAAATGTAAAGGCGTTTATTGTGATTTCAGCTGGTTTCGGCGAAGAAACCCCCGAAGGTGCAGCGTTGGAAGAACGGATGTTGGAAAGCATCAACGAAGCAGGAGCGGCACTCATCGGGCCCAACTGTATCGGGCTGATGAATATCCATTATCACGGAGTGTTTACGCAGCCCATTCCGGAGTTTCATGCCGATGGGGTCGATTTTATCTCCAGTTCGGGCGGAACAGCCCTTTTCATCATCGAATCGGCTTTGACCAAAGGGCTTCGGTTTTCTTCCGTTTGGTCGGTGGGAAACTCCAAACAAATCGGTGTGGAGGAGGTCATTGAATATATGGACTTGCATTTCGACCCGGTTTTGGATTCGAAAATCAAGATTCTCTATATCGAGCAAATCAAGAATCCGGACAAACTGTTGTATCATGCCTCTTCGCTGATTCGAAAAGGATGCCACATTGCGGCTATCAAAGCAGGAAGTACGGATGTCGGGCAGCGGGCGGCATCCTCTCATACAGGCGCCATTGCCAATTCGGATGCGGCGGTGGAGGCGTTGTTACGCAAAGCCGGCATCGTGCGCTGTTTCAGCCGGGAAGAACTGACGACGGTTGCCAGTATCTTCACGCTGAAAGAGGTGAAAGGGCGCAACTGTGCCATCATCACACACGCCGGAGGGCCGGCTGTCATGCTGGCCGACGCGCTGGAAAAAGGGCGGCTGAATGTCCCGAATCTGGACGGAGAGATTGCGGCAGAGCTGAAGTCAAAGCTCTATCCGGGAGCCGCCGTCAGTAATCCGATAGATATCATCGGAACCGGTACGCCGGAACATCTGGCTACGGCGATTGATTATTGTGAAAACCGTTTTGACAATATCGACCTGATGATGGTGATATTTGGCAGTCCGGGACTGGTCAAGTTGTATGACGCTTACGAGGTCTTGCACAAGAAAATGGAAACCTGCAAGAAACCGATTTTTCCCGTCTTGCCCTCTATTGTGACCGCCGGACCGGAAGTGCAAAGTTTCATCAAGAAAGGACACGTGAACTTCTCGGACGAGGTGACATTGGGCACGGCTCTTTCCCGCGTCATCAATACGCCGAAGCCGATGAGTACCGATATTCAGCTGTATGGCGTCGATGTGCCCGAAATCCGTCGGATTATCGACCGGCTTCCGGGAAGCGGTTACCTGAAGCCCGAGGAGGTACGTCTGTTGCTGCAAGCGGCCCGAATACCGTTGGTGGAAGAGTTTGCTTCGTCGAACATAGATGAATTAATTGCTTTTGCCAAACAGGTAAAATACCCCGTTGTCGCAAAGGTGGTCGGGCCGTTGCACAAAAGTGATATGGGCGGGGTTACATTGAATATCCGCAGCGAGGAACATTTGATTTTCGAGTATGAGCGGATGATGCGTTTGCCGGATGTAACGGCTGTCATGGTTCAACCCATGCTAAAAGGGCCTGAACTGTTTTTAGGGGCCAAATATGAAAATCGGTTCGGGCATGTGGTCTTATGCGGCTTGGGCGGCATTTTTGTGGAGGTCTTGCGGGATGTTTCATACGGATTGGCGCCGCTGTCATACGAAGAGACCTATTCGATGATTCATTCGCTGCGTGGTTATCCTATTATTAAAGGTACGCGCGGGCAGAAAGGAATCGACGAACGACAATATGCAGACATCATTGTCCGTCTTTCGACTCTTTTACGTTTTGCTGCTGAAATCAAAGAAATGGATATCAATCCGCTGGTGGCGACAGAACGGGGACTTTTTGCGGTGGATGCCCGTATTCGGATAGAGAAGTAATCGCGTACCAAAGTTCCGCACGCAAATATAGTTATTTTATTTTTATGGATGATGAAAATGGTTGTAAAACATATAAATTTAATTAACCTCTTGTGTTCGTAAAATCTAAGAAATAGCCTATATTTGCAGTATTGCAAAGTAGAGATTGCAAAATGGCAGAAATCAAAACAAAAATCAATTAACATAACACTGTCTAAACAATGGAAAAGAAGAGAGTTTATACTTTCGGAAATGGAAAAGCCGAAGGAAAGGCAGACATGAGAAACCTGCTGGGTGGCAAAGGCGCGAATCTCGCTGAAATGAATTTGATCGGAGTTCCGGTTCCTCCCGGATTTACAATCACGACAGAAGTCTGTTCGGAGTATTATGACTTGGGGAAAGAGAAGGTCGTCGAACTGCTGAAGTCGGAAGTTGAAAAAGCAATTGCGAACATCGAAACCCTTATGAATTCCAAATTTGGGGATGTGGCCAATCCGTTGTTGGTATCCGTCCGTTCAGGTGCACGTGCTTCTATGCCGGGTATGATGGATACAATCCTTAACTTGGGACTGAATGACGAAGTAGTGGAAGGCCTGATTCGCAAGACTCAAAATCCACGTTTTGCATGGGATTCTTATCGCCGCTTCGTACAGATGTATGGAGACGTGGTGTTAGGCATGAAGCCTGTCAATAAAGAGGATATTGATCCGTTTGAAGCGATTATAGAAGAGGTAAAAGAGGCGAAAGGAATCAAGCTGGACAACGAACTGGATGTAGAAGATTTGAAAACGCTGGTTGCGCGGTTCAAATCGGCCGTGAAGAAACAGACGGGAAAGGATTTCCCGACCTCTGTGTATGAACAGCTCTGGGGAGAAATTTGTGCCGTATTTGACAGTTGGATGAACGAGCGGGCTATTTTGTATCGGAAAATGGAAGGCATTCCTTCAGAATGGGGAACGGCCGTCAGTGTACAGGCGATGGTATTCGGTAACATGGGCGAAACATCGGCAACGGGTGTCTGTTTCTCTCGCGACGCGGCAAACGGCGAAGACCTCTTTAACGGTGAATACCTGATTAATGCACAGGGAGAGGATGTGGTAGCCGGAATCCGTACACCGCAACAGATTACCAAAATCGGTTCGCAGCGTTGGGCGGAACGTGCCGGTATTTCGGAAGAAGAACGGCTTGCCAAATATCCTTCGATGGAAGAGGCCATGCCGGAGATTTACAAACAACTGGACGACATCCAAACCAAACTGGAAAATCACTATCGCGACATGCAAGACATGGAGTTCACCGTACAGGAGGGGAAATTGTGGTTCCTGCAAACCCGCAACGGTAAGCGTACCGGTGCAGCCATGGTCAAAATCGCGATGGATTTGCTCCGTCAAGGTATGATTGACGAAAAGACTGCTTTGATGCGTATCGAGCCTAACAAGCTGGATGAATTGCTTCACCCCGTATTTGACAAGCAAGCGCAGAAAAAAGCAAAAGTTTGGGTAAAAGGTCTACCGGCTTCACCGGGAGCGGCAACGGGACAAATTGTCTTCTTTGCAGATGATGCCGCTGCATGGAGTGCATCTGGGAAGAAGGTCGTCATGGTACGTATCGAAACCTCGCCGGAGGATTTGGCGGGTATGGCAGTTGCCGAAGGTATCTTAACGGCACGAGGCGGCATGACCTCGCATGCAGCAGTTGTGGCACGAGGCATGGGGAAATGTTGTGTTTCCGGTGCCGGCGCGTTGGAGATTGACTATAAGAACAAGACCGTAGACGTCAATGGAGTAACCTTGAAAGAGGGAGATTATATCTCCATCAATGGAACAACAGGAGAAGTGTATGTCGGTCAGGTAGAAACCAAGGCTGCCGAGCTTTCAGGCGATTTTGCCGATTTAATGGCGTTGGCAGACAAATATGCCAAATTGCAAGTACGGACAAATGCGGATACGCCACATGATGCAGCGATTGCCCGCAAATTTGGCGCAGCCGGCATCGGTTTGTGTCGTACCGAACACATGTTCTTTGAAGGTGAGAAAATCAAAGCCATGCGCGAGATGATTCTGGCTGAAAACACCGAAGGACGTAAAAAGGCGTTGGCTAAGATTCTTCCTTATCAAAAAGAAGATTTCAAAGGCATATTCAAGGCGATGGAAGGATGTCCGGTCACCGTCCGGCTGCTCGATCCGCCTTTGCACGAATTTGTTCCGCACGATTTGAAGGGGCAGGAAGATATGGCAAAAGCAATGGGTGTTTCCGTCCAATACATCCAACAACGTGTCGAAGCGCTTTGCGAGCATAACCCGATGCTCGGACATCGTGGCTGCCGGTTAGGTAACACTTACCCGGAGATTACAGAAATGCAGACGCGGGCTATTTTAGGAGCTGCTCTGGAGTTGAAAAAAGAGGGCGTAAAGACAATGCCGGAAATCATGGTCCCGCTGACAGGTATTTTGTATGAATTTAAGGAACAGGAAAAAATCATCCGCGAAACAGCCAAAACATTATTCAGCGAAATGGGTGACAGCATTGAGTTCAAAGTCGGAACGATGATCGAAGTGCCGCGGGCGGCCCTGACTGCCAATCGGATTGCTTCGGCTGCCGAGTTCTTCTCATTCGGAACCAACGATTTGACACAAATGACTTTCGGTTATTCTCGCGACGATATTGCTTCGTTCCTCCCGATTTATTTGGAGAAGAAAATCTTGAAAGTCGATCCGTTCCAAGTATTGGATCAAAACGGTGTGGGCCAACTTATCCGTATGGCAACGGAAAAGGGACGTGCCATTCGTCCGGATTTGAAATGCGGTATTTGCGGAGAACATGGTGGTGAACCTTCTTCTGTCAAATTCTGCCACAAGGTAGGATTGAACTATGTTTCTTGCTCTCCATTCCGCGTGCCCATTGCCCGGATAGCAGCGGCGCAGGCAGCCATTGAAGATTGAAAAGAATAACCCTTGAGTACGTTCAATGCCGACATGTAATTATGCGTGTTGGCATTGAACTTTTAAATGGAATAGAGGTTGTATAGTAAAATTTATTCTTCAAAAGAGAGGAAGGAAACATAAAATCACGTATATTTGTTCTTCAATGACAATAGAGAGGATAGTATTATGGATCGGTATTTAGTTATCAAAACGAGAGATGAATTATTGCGAATAAGAATCGGACAGATTCTTTATTTCGAAGCAGATAGAAACTATACAAAATTGGTCTTGGCCAATGGCATCCAATTTACATTCGCCATCAACATAGGGAAAATTGTAGAGATACTGGAAAAACAGGTAGCCGGTTGCAATTCTATATTGATACGTGTGGGCAAAAGCCATATCATCAACAAGAATCGCATTTTGCAAATCAATATACCTAAGCAAAAACTGATTCTGCTCACACAAGACGAGAAACCTCGCGAGCTGGTGGATATTTCAAAAGATCCTCTGAAAGCATTAAAGAATACGCTTGAAGAAGAAATGATGAAAGGCGAAGAGGCTTTAAAAAACGCAGCTGAATAATGATTACAATCGGAAAAGCGAATGATAATGAATATGTTGTCAATGACCCTTCCGTCAGCCGTCATCACGCGCGATTGACGTATGAAGAGGAAGGGCATTGGATACTTGAGGATTTGGGCTCCACCAACGGGACTTTTGTAAACGGAATTCAAATAGCAAGGAAGCAGGTTACATCCAAAGATGTAATCAAATTAGGGGAGAGCTATGTTTTGAATTTGGCCGAAGTGCTGAAAGCAAACAATGATTACAGTGAAGAATTTGCAGCCCTTAAACAGGTGTATGATAACTATATTCAAGCAAAGATTAAGATACAATCGTCCAATCAGTTCAAAACAAGGTTGTTACAATCGCTCCCGTTTGCCTTGCCCGGAATTATTGGCGTATTGATTGGCTTCTCCGGGAAAGGAAGTCCGGCATTGTTCGCCATCAGTCTGTTTATTACGATTTGCGCACCGACAGTCGGTATCTATTGGGGAGCTAAACAATCGGCCAAAATACCCAAGTTGTTGCAAGATTTGACGAACCAATTTAAAATTGATTACGTGTGCCCTAAATGCGGTACTTTCTTGGGTGAAATACCTTGGGAATCATTGCGTAACCGAAAACACTGCCCGGTCTCTTCATGCAAAGCGAAATGGGTCAGTGAATAAATGTATGTTTCATCTATTGAAAGTAATGCTTTTGTACAGGAAACCCAAACCTTTGATTATAAGAAACTATTTTAGGTTTGAATATCAGCCGATTTCTCTATTTTTGCCATCAAATAAATAATAAAAAACAATCATTATGCAAGAAGACGACTATACATTCGTGACGTTAGACAGCGATGACATAATGATGTCGGATGCTGTCATCGTGGATGTGGATGGCGAAAATGACATGGCGGAAGCTGTAATGATTGATGAAGGGGTAGACACTTCGGATTTTATTACGCTGTCTGACGATACCGACATGTTTGGCAATGGAGAAATGTTGGATACCTATTCAACGGATATAGATGGTTCTGATATAGCCTTCATCTTATGATCTCCATAAAATGTCCACATTGCCATGTAGGTTTAAAGGTAGACGAGGGGAAAATTCCCCTCGGAATTACCTCTTTCAAATGCCCAAAATGTAAACGGATGATTCCCGTCTCCTTGCTATACGAAGAGAAGCAGAATTCGGGCGATGCGGAGCGTGATACGGATACAATGGTGTTAAAACCTCTCCCAACAAAGGCTGGGCAGCTTTCAGTCTTGGCGAATATAGATACACCGGAACAGACCTTTGCTTTTCAAGAAGGGATTTATACCATCGGGCGTAAATCCAATTCATCAAAAGCAACGATGGGTATCCTTACAAAGGACAAATCCATGAGTCGCGAGCATATCCGGATAGAGGTAAAAAAAGATTCAAAAGGGAGGTATAAACATTATCTTTCTGACAATAATAGTAAAAACCATACGTTATATAATAGCAACTATTTAGAAAACGGGGAGGTGGTCGTTTTGAACGATGGCGACGAGATTGTGATTGGACATACGACACTTCGCTTCAACGAATAAAAGGAATAAATTTGTGCTATGAATATAACAATTGGTAAGCCTTGGGCGGTCAGTGAAAAAGGAGGCCGATTAAACAATGAAGATTCTATTTTCCCTTTGCCTGAAGCCATCAATACGGATCAAAAACTGTTTTTAGTCTGTGATGGGGTTGGAGGAGCAGAAAAGGGGGAAATAGCAAGTTCACTTGCATGCGATGCCTTTCAGACATTTTTTTCGACTTTTTGTGAAGGAGAACCTACTGCCGAATTTGTTAATCGTACCATCCGTTATGTCGAAACGCGTTTTGATGATTATGTCGCTCTTCATCCGGAAGCCAAAGGGATGGCCACTACATTGACAATGGTATTTTTAGGGAATGCAGGTATTACGTTGGCTCATATTGGAGATAGCCGGATTTATTATTTCAGACAAGGTAAAATTTTGTATCAGACAGAAGATCACTCTTTGGTCAATGTTTGGGTAAAGATGGGGCAGATCACTCCGGAAGAAGCCTTGCGTCATCCGCGCCGAAATGTGATTACACGTGCTATTCAAGGAACGGAGCATCCGACAGAAGCCGATGTGGTTCGATTGGATGACGTTAAGGGCGGAGATTACGTGTTTATGTGTTCCGATGGAGTGCTGGAACGTTTGGATAGTGAACAGTTGGCATCTATCTTCCAAACATCAGAAAACACGGAAGAGATTAAGAACAAAATTATGGATGCTTGCAGTGAAAAAACACGTGACAACTTCTCTTTTTATATTATTCCGATACAAAATGTGTTAGATTCTGTTGGAATTAAGCAAAATATTCTTTCATTCCTTTATTCTTTTATCTAAATAGCGTATTTTTGGCAGATTAATAGACTGTGAATAATAAATATGAATCTGCCAAACGGACACATTCTTCAAAATGGAAAGTATCAAATCACACAGGCTATCGGCCAAGGTGGTTTTGGTATCACTTATCAAGGGATCTGGTTTACGGAAGTGAAAGGTTCGTTAGGTACGATACGCACGGAAGTACCCATTTGTATCAAAGAATATTTTTTCAAAGATTACTGTTACCGCGAGGAGGGAACATGGGCAGTCAAAGTCCACTCTGAAACAGGACGGATGCTTTTCGACAAATTCAAGGAAAAGTTAATCAAAGAGGCTAAGATCCTTTCAGAAGTGCATCACCCACATATCGTAAACGTCTTAGAGGTCTTTGAGGAAAACCATACGGCCTATATTGCGATGGAATATATCACGGGAAGTTCCCTTAAATCCCTGTTGGACAAGGAAGGCAAATTGCCGGAGGCCGAAGTGCTCGGCTATGTCCACCAGATAGGTGATGCCCTGCAATTTGTTCATGACAAGCATATTCTTCATTTAGACATTAAGCCGAGTAATATATTGGTGGATACCGCCGGCCAAACGCATTTGATTGATTTTGGAGTCAGCAAGCGGTATGATATTGAACAGCAGGAGACAAGCACCACTATGCTGACTCTCTCAAAGGGTTTTGCGTCCATCGAGCAGTATGACAGCGAGGGGATTCAACATTTTTCGCCCTGTCCGGACATTTACTCGTTAGGGGCAACTATGTATAATTTGTTGACAGGTAAAATCCCGACAGAATCTATTTTGCGTGCAACACGTCCCTTGCAGAAACCCTCGGAATTCAACGCCAGCATCTCTCCAAAGACAGAGGCGGTTATCATGAAGGCGATGGAATTGATTCCAGCCAATCGTTTTCAGACGGTAAAGGAGATGATGGATGCATTGGACTTCCCGCTTGAAAAGAAGAAGACCCCGACTCAAGTTTTGCCCCCCGAAGAAGAGGTGGACGAAGAGGATGAGACGACTTTGATTGGTCATGACGAAATACTACCTCCGGGGAAAATCGGAAAGGGTTCAAGGAAAAAGAAAATAGCAGTCATCTCTGTTATTTTATGCACGCTTGTCGGAATAGCGTTGGCTTATTATCTTTGGAGGCAGCCCAAACAACCACCTGTCGAGTGGGTAAGCCAAATGCCTGTTGCTGAATCTTCTTCAACGGTTTCCGAAAAAGAGTTTACGGAGATCGCTGACACAACGAAGGAGCAACTTCCCTCAATCGAGGAGGAGCAGATACAGTTGCCCCCTCAAACAAAAAAGGAACCCGATAAGGAGGTGACGACGGTTTCCAAACAGGCTGAGCATCCCCGACAAAATACCGGTGTTTCAGGTGAAAAACCGGCCGATAAGTTGCATGTTTCAACCGGAAAAGAGAAAGAAACTGAACGTCCGATACAGATTCAACCTTCTCCGGAAGTCACAGATGCTCAGTATGCGGCCTTAATTACTTCGGGAAAAGAAAAGATGCAGCAGTCTGATTTCGAAAATGCACGAAAAGACTTCACACAGGCTAAGGCAATCAAACTGACAGAAGAGGTGTTGCGGCTGTTGATTACGTGCGATGAACAGGAGGCCGTTCAACAACTTGCAGACCGAAAAGCGCAGTATGAAATAAAGATGCCTTTTGGAAAAGTGACCATCGTCAGAAAAAAATCGACCCGGTTATACGGGGCCATTGACTCGGATGCCCATGAGAAAATACCTTGCCGCTATGTAAACGTAGGAATTTCGGAAAACGGCCGGGCTTTTGAACGGGAAGACGGATTGTACGATATTTATAACAAAGAGGGTATATTGATAAACGAAGGAACAACGAATTATTGACATAAGAGATATGTGTATGAGGCGAATATGGATTTTGATATTTTTTGTTGGCCTGCCGATTCTTTTGCTGGCCCAGCAAAAAACCGAATATAATCAGAAAGGAGACGAAGCGATGAAGCGTCTTGATTATAGCGATGCGAGGATGTGGTATGAAGAGGGCGTCGTGCAGTGCGACCCGTACAGCATCAAGCAACTTACTTCCATTTGGCTGGCAAACGAAAAAATGCGTTCGTCCATGTACAGCCTGATGAATAAATGCCGCAATTGTCTGGAAATCATGGCCAACGAAAAGGATACGACAGCCATGGCTCAATTAATTATTTATTATACAAAGGGTATTGGAACTCCTAAAAATATGACCTTGGCACGCTCTTGGCGCGAACGTTTGGCGGAAATACAGAAACCTGTCGTTCCGACTACTCAGCCCGAAACGCCCAAAGAACCGATGAAATTCTTTGTCGGATATGCCTATTCGATAGAAGCACCATATGGTCTGACGTTCGGAGGGGTGAAGTCCCGTTTGGGCTGGTATGTACGTTTCAGGACGAACATGGGATTCAGCGATTATGACGGAGAATGTAGGGGCACAAGTGAATATGTCGGGAACATCCCGAATGATCAGGCCTATTATTTCACCAACAATAAAAAGAAAAACAGCTATCTCGGGACAGCCGGAATGGTCGTGAAATGTACCTCTTGGCTTTACACGTCTGTCGGAGTGGGATATGGCAACCGCGAATTGCTGTGTGAGTATGCGACGATAGACAATGCGAATTACCAACACGAAACCCGCTATTGGGCGAAGAATTTGGATTATTCATACAGCGGTTTGGCCGCCGAGGTGGATGTCATGTTCAAAGCAGGTCCGATTTTCATAAGTGCAGGATGTAACACATTAAATTTCAAGTACGTGGATTTGAATGCCGGAGTCGGCGTGTTTTTCTAAAAATAAAGAATAGATTGAGAGATTATGAAACAGATATATGTAATTGTTTTAGGAATCATTTCTTTCATCGGGTTGCTTCCGGGATGCGTGGACGACCCGGAAATGGATACCCGCTTGCAAAACGCAAAAGCCCCGGAGGTATCTGAAACTACCCTGGAGGGAGAAATAGGGGCATCGTCCATTACGCTGACGGCTCAAATCATACAGGAAAACGGGCTGCCTGTGACGGAGTGTGGCGTCTGTTGGAGCGTGCAAGAGCAAACGCAGCCTATCGACAACATGCGCAGTTCGCGTTTTGTAAAGGCAGACCGTATCGAGGGACATACCTTTGCTGCGACAATGTCTAATCTGGAAGACAGCACGCGATATTACGTCTACGCCTACGCCATCAATGATGTAGATACGGCATTCTCTGAAACGGAAAAGGTCTATACGACCATCGAAGGTATTGGCGAAGTGGTAACATTGGCAATCGACAGTACCGAGGTCAACGCTACATCGGCGTTAGTCAAAGGCGAGATCAAGAATAGGGGAGTCGGCATCACGGAGATGGGATTCTACTATCAGAAGAAGGAGAACGAAACCGGAGTGCCTGAATTATCCGAGCAAGATTCAATCGTCCGCTACACCGGAGATTTGGCAACCGTCGATACTTTCTCTTGCCGGCTTACCGATTTGGAACCGGAAACATGGTATTATGTCCGCGCCTTTGCCAAGAACCAGTTCGGAGAGTTCGCCTTCAATGTCGATTCTTTCCGGACGACCGACGGCAAACCGATGGTGGGTAATCTGCGATTGATAGCTGACAGCACCACGTTTACTACCGCCGACCTGTCTGCCTATTTGCTCCAAGAAGGAGATGCCGCGGTATCTGCCTATGGATTCTGCTGGAGCGAGGAGGAGATGCCGACCATGGAAACCGATGCAGACACAATCATTTGTAACAACCTGACGGAAGACGGACGGTTTGTCGGGCGGATACAGGGACTTGAATCAGCGAAAAAGTATTTTGCACGTGCTTACGCTGTGAATGCCTTTGGTGTCACTTACAGTACCGAGCAGGTCACGATTTCAACCAAAAGCGAAATCCCGAATATCATCACCTTCTCAATTACTCCCGATTCGATTTGGAGCGACGGGACTGTCCACGTCGGTGGAGAGCTGCAAAACGGAGGGAACAGCAATATCGATAGATGGGGAATCTGTTGGTCTTCGACCCACAGGGAACCGACCGAGGAAGATAATTCGATCACCACCACCGATACGTTGTTCACCCTCGCACTTTCTTCTCTCAAGGGAGGGACAACCTATTACGTTCGGGCATTTGCCGTCAATGAACGAGGTTTAGTTGGTTATGGGGCAACGCAATCGTTTGTGACGCCCAACATATTCACCGACCGGACCGTTTATGATGGTTCGAACCGCCAAAATTCAGCTGCCTTTACCATCGGAAACAGTGCTTATGTCGTGGGAGGCGATTTTGGGAACGAGCGAAGCAATGAACTGTTCAATTATAATGTAACAGAAGATCGCTGGATGGGGATGACGGCCATGCCTCATGCGCTTTCACGCATGGGAACGGCCGTTTGGAACGGACAGGCGTATGTTGTAGGAGGTGTTGACGAGCAAGTCAGCGATGCTTTCCAAATCTACAATGCGGCAGACAATCTGTGGACAGAGTATCCCGCTTTGAGCGAAAGGCGTTCCGAACCAGTATGTTTTGTGTATCGCGATTCGCTGTATGTGGTGGG
Organism: uncultured Parabacteroides sp.; assembly: GCA_944323815.1. Classification (GTDB taxonomy): domain Bacteria; phylum Bacteroidota; class Bacteroidia; order Bacteroidales; family Tannerellaceae; genus Parabacteroides. The sequence continues at coordinate 12,699 of CALUTX010000048.1, forward strand.
CGGCTCTAACTCGAAAGGGATTTTACGTTATGACTTGTCTGCAGAAAGTAGTGGCACATGGCAAACCGTTGCCGATTTTCCTGAGAACCAAGTGGGCGGAGTGGCTTTCGTCGTTGGCGAAAACGAAGTCTATGTCGGGCTGGGCAGAAACAACGACAACAATATGCGGACCGATTTTTACTATGCGACTGACAGCCTGACCCATTGGGAACCGATATCCAATACGCCTGAAAGTCTGGAAAGTATTTCTTCCGGCGTGTACGACGTCGAAGGGAACCGCTTCTGGATGGTCGATTCCAGCGGCAAGATTTGGGAATACAGTCTGTCAGATGCTACATGGCGCGCCCGTTCGTTAGTGCCGACCCGCATGAAAAATTATCACATGTTCCAGTTGGATGGTATCATTTATATCTTGGGACAAGACGTGTGGAGCGAGAACAAATTCTTCATTTATAATCCTATATGGGATAATTAACAGGAGGAAACAATGAACCGAACAATCATTTTAGAAGCTATTCGGAAGAACGTGGACTTGCTTTCGTCCACCTGTCTGCCCGATTATCAGTATATTCCGCTGCATCAGCGGACTTCGCCGTCTGTCGCGGAGTTGCATAAAATCATGTCGTTGTTGCAGAAGGTGATTTTTCCCGGTTTCTTCGGGACGGAAGAGGAGGCGCAGAACGATTCGATGGCCTATTACATCGGCGTTTATCTGGAGCAGATCTATGATTTGCTTCAAGAGCAGATTTTTCACGGCCTCTGTTTCGAGCGGGAGGCCGATTGCCCGGACGAACCTCGGGATCGGGCATCGGAAGTGGCTGTCGCCTTCATCAATCAAGTTCCGCGCATCAAGTATCTGCTCTCGACCGACGTGAAAGCGATTTTGGACGGCGACCCGGCTGCCAAAAGCCCGAGCGAAATCATTTTCTGCTATCCCGCCGTGCGTGCCATCCTGCATCAAAGGGTTGCGCACGAGTTGCTGAAGCTCCAAGTGCCCGTGATTCCCCGTATCATCACCGAGATGGCCCATTCGGAAACGGGAATCGACATTCACCCGGGCGCGCAAATCGGCGAATATTTCAGTATCGACCACGGGACGGGCGTCGTCATCGGGCAGACGGCGATTGTCGGAAACCATGTCCGCCTGTATCAAGGCGTGACGTTGGGGGCGAAAAGTTTCACTTTGGACGAGGAGGGCTTGCCCATGGATGTGCCTCGTCACCCCATCATCGAGGACGACGTGACGATTTATTCCAACACCTCTGTTTTGGGACGCATCACCATCGGGCGCGGGTCGGTCATTGGCGGTAATATCTGGTTGACGCACAGCGTGCCGCCCTATTCGAAGGTGTTGCAGACGCGCGCCGTGGAGAATAAATAGTGTCTGT
>CALUTX010000049.1 GCA_944323815.1 uncultured Parabacteroides sp.
GGCTATGAACAGGATGTCTTCCAACATATGGGCTTTGGTACGTTCCACACGAGGGTCGGTCAATTCTGAAAAGAAGGGAAATGGACTATTCATCGTTTTTTCCCTCCAAAAATAGAAATTTTAGGCGTGTATGCAAAATTTAGATGCGTTTGCCCTGTCTGTCGCCTACTAGTTTTTTGATTTTGTTACCGGTGAGCCGTTCCACTTGTGCAAGGGATTCCTCGATGGTATGTCCGTCATATTCGTTGCGGAAGGATTGGGTTCTAAGGATAATCCCGGTCTCTGAGCGTATGATGGATACCTTGTTGCCGAACTCGTATTTCTTGTGCTCCTTACCTTTGCTGATGCATTGTACCTCCGGTTCGTGCAGGGAATAAATCTTGCCGGGGAATTGCGCTTCTGCGAAAGCACACGTTCAAAGAGGAGGATGAGAGAGTCGTAATCATGGTTCTCGCCCAGGTTTCGTTTCAGCTCCCTGACAAGCCTTCCGGCAATGGTATGCAGACGTCGGTCCGCTTTCAAGGCCTTATTGCGGTTCTTCGGATGGTTCCGAAAACGCTGGTCCCGGTAAATCTTTTTGAGCACAAACGTATAGCTCTGACGCAACGGAAGATTCAACGACCTTACAAGGGACAATACCTTTTTCACTATCTTCTTATGCAACTTCGCATCCGTGGGATAGATCACGTTCTTTTCCTGTACCGTAAAATCGATGAAGGCCGTGTCGTAATGATCCCTGTCATCATCCTTCGTGTTGATGCGGATACTTTCCGCAAGTATGAGTTCCATGCCACTCTCACCGATACGCTTGCGGAAATGGACCAGCTCGCTCGCATTGCAGGGATAAGACGGAGTAAATTCCACCTGCCCGCAGAAATACTGGTAGTAAGCGTTTTCACTGCATTGTTTCACTACCGACTCGTCTGAAAGGTTACGCACATGCTTCAGGATAAGAAGGCCACACATCAGGCGGATAGGTTTGCACGGACGGCCGTTATCCGAACAGTGCAATGGGCTAAACGCATCATCAAAACGTTGCCAGTCTTGGTTGGCAAGGAGGTACAACGGATGTTTTTGATTCAGTAGGTCTGACAACATACTGAACAACGAAGACTGAGGCAAAGACTTTTTTATCATATAATCTGCAAGTTTTCAACTATAAAGGTACAAAACTTGCAGACTTTTACAAATAAAACGGTATGTAAATTGCTGAAAATCAAACTAAATGGGCTGATTTAAGGGACAACTAATTACTTAGAAATTCAGGTTGATGCCTGCCATTACTGTGGCTTTTGGCATCGGGTAGCCTGCGTTGATTTCATACTTCTGTGCCAGCAGGTTCTCTCCGCGTGCCCAGATGTCGAGCCATTGGCAGGTGCGGAAGGAGGCACGCAGATTCCACAACACGAAATCTTCCTGTGTCGGGTTGTCGCCCACGGCAGTGTATAGCCCTCCAATGTATTGCAAACCGGTCGCTATGTTCCAACGCCCTTTGGTGAAGCTGGCCCCGGCATAGAGTTTGTGTTCCGGTGCGGCAATGACCGGGTTTTCCATGTGCAGGAAACTATAATTACCATCTACCGACCAGGCTTGGTTGATGCGGTATGCAGCCTGTAACTCTACTCCCGTATTATCTATTTTGCCTGAATTCTGGTTGAGCATCCCGGTTCCGTTGGGGTTGGGCAGGGTGACAATCAGGTTTTTCCCGTCAATATAGAAGAGATTGATGCCATATTTCAAACGTCCCTCCAACAGGTTTTGCGAGAACGCCAACTCATAGTTCCACATGGATTCCGGCTTCAGGTCGGGGTTTTGCGGCGGAAACATGTACATTTCGCGCAAGATGGGGTAACGGAACCCTTTGGTGGCAGAAGCCTTCAGTTCGATCGCGTTCGGCAAGTGAAAGGCAAGTCCGGCTTGCGGCACCCATTCCGTTCCGACCCGTGAATGGTGGTCGACGCGCAATCCGGCATTGAACGTAAGCCATTTCCAGATGTCCTGACGAAAATCAACGTAACCGGCAAATTCGTCTTCCTGCTGGTCGACAAGATCACTGCGTGTCCCGGCATTCTCTCCCGCCACATAGTCTGTCCAGGCTTTCCCGCCATAGCGGAACCAGTCGAAACCGAACGTGATGCGGTTACCCGTGAAAAACTGTGTACTTTGATAAAGCGAGATCCCCATCATATTGTCATTCGAATTGAAGCGTCCGTCTTGCGAGGTCTCTCCTGCGCTGGGCGTATAGCCGTCGTTAATCCAGTGGTCTCCCCAGTTGTAGAAGAAACTCAAAGTACCGGAAGTCTTGCCATAATCATTGCTTAAGGCGACTGAAGTGGCTCCACGGGTAATACGTTGATCGCCATCTACCAGCGGAGCCGATACCGGGCCGGGGTAGGATGCGTTGAAATGCGTCACGTTCACGTCGGCGAAAGCATTCCAGTTGTCCGTAATGTCATAGCCCACTTTGGCATAGCCGCCATATTGCTCGAAGTTCATCGGGTCGCGGTGTCCGTCCGTTCGGTTGTATGAACCGCTGATGACGCTGCTGAACCGTCCCTTGCGGACGCGGTTGGTCAGTTCCGTTTCCAGCGTGTTGTACGAACCATAACCGGCGTGGAGGTGGGTACTCACTCCGTCTTCGTGCATTTTGCGAGTGACGATATTGATGACTCCGCCCATGGCGTTCGACCCATACAAGACCGAAGCTGGCCCCCTCAACACCTCTACCTTGTCGGCCAAAAACGACTGGTAAGCGTCGGAGATGGGATGTCCGAAAATACCGGCATATTGAGGATGTCCGTCAATCAGTACCATCAACCGGGCGTTTCCTCCGCTCAATCCGCGTAGCGAGATACCTCCGGCTGCCCCGCCGGAAACGCCATAGCCCATGATGCCGCGCTCGGTGACGAACAATCCCGGTACCTGCTCCGACAACACAGGCAGGAGCGAAGGTTGCATACTGTTCTCAATTGTCGGCCTGTTTACCACTGAAACCGTTTGCGACAGGTGGCGCACGTTCGTCTTGTTCCGTGTCCCTGTCACCACAACTTCGTCAATGGTGTAGTTTTTTGCTATTCGGGCCGTATCGCTTTGTGCCATCAAGGCTCCGGCTGGCATCAAACTACCCGCCAGCAAAATCAAAATACTCTTTTTGTTCATCTTTTCTATTTTATTTATTTGAATTGTATCTGTATGAAAGGTGACATATATTGCTGAAATCGTGTTACCGCAAGGCTAAAAAATTAGTCCGCCCGGCTCATGACCAGTTTGCCATGCCGGATGCCTTTGATGGCTGTAAGCCTGTCGGAAAGCTCGGTCAGCCGGTGGGCCATTCCCATCACCGTGGCGATGTGCAGGCAAAAGTTCTGGTTGATATAGTATTGGGTGGACGACAATACCAATTCTTGATGCGCCTGCTGGATGTCGGTAATTTTTGTCGCAATGTCTTTTCGTGTCTGGTCGTACATGATGATGATTGTACCTGCCACGACGTGGTTACACTGCCATTTCTGCTCCGTGATGTTTTTTTCCACCAAGAAACGGATGGCTTGCGAACGGTTGGTGAAACCGTTTGCCTCGACATATTGGTCCAATTCCTCCAGCAATTTGTCTTCCAAAGAAACTCCGAAACGTTTTAGTGACATGTTTTATATATTTTGTGTTACTATTTGCCGGCAAAGGTACAAGGAAATGGCGATATGGATAGATACAGATTACAGACAGAAGTACCAATTTTACTTTTTTTGTAGGGTGTAGGATAGGTGACCTCTCCAATAGTTACCGGGCGGAGGGAGGAACGGCATAAATGATTGCCGAGAGAAAAAAATTTGCCCGGCAGGAAAATTGGTTTTCTTTTACAGTTTGGGTTATCAAATGTTCATTTTTTTGCAAATTCAAGATTTTCTTGATAACTTGCCACAATATTTTTCTTAGTTCGTAAAATATATAATTATTTCAAGTGTAAAAATTAAAAATAGTCATTTTTACGGAAGGATGCATTCTTTTTGTGTTAAACTTTAAAATTTGGATAGATTCTTATGGATATAAACGAACGAGAGTTATTTAATAAGTTGCATAATGGGCGTTTAGAAGATGCTAAGACTTTTAATAAACCAGATTATAGAGGTTTTTGGACAAGTATCACTGATAAATATAAAGAAAAAGCTCATTTTGTGTATGAGTTGTTGCAAAATGCTGATGATGCAAGAGCAAAGAAAGTTGTATTTCAATTAAAGCCTAATTGTTTAGTGTTTCGGCATAATGGTTCTGTTAGGTTTTCTGTTTCAGATGTTGATGATAAAGAGCATAAAGGTCACATTAATTCTATTACAGGTATTGGTTTTTCAACAAAAGTACAAAATATAAATACGATTGGAAAATTTGGAGTTGGTTTTAAAGCTGTATTCCAATATACAGATGAACCATATATTTATGATGATAAATTTTGGTTTAAGATAGAACAATATATTGTTCCTACCGCGTTGGAAGAAGATTATGTTGATCGGCAGGAAGGAGAAACTGTTTTTGTTTTTCCACTTAAGAATTCCCAACAATCATATGATGAAATATCGAAACGCTTATTGTCTCTTGACAATCCAATCTTATTTTTGCACAATTTGGAAGAAATAAAGATAGATATTCAGGATAAAGAAAGCATTTTGTATACAAAAGAATTGCTTGAAGAAGGTCGATATAATGGTCAAAATGGAAAAATCATTATTCATGAACTCATTTCTGTTTGCAAAGACGACGATTCTCAGAAGATACATATGTTTTCTACGGAAGTTCTTGTGGATAAAGATAAAAAAAGAACCTTACCTATTTCTGTGGGATATTTTCTTGACGAAAATGGTGATTTGGATGTATCTAAGGATAGAAAAGTATTTTGTTTTTTCTCGACAGAAGAAAATTTTGGATTAAAATGTGTGGTGCATGCTCCATTTTTATTGGTAGATAGTCGTCAGAATATTAAGGCGGATGAAAAACATAATATTGAAATGAAAGAAGCGTTAGCTAAATTGGCTGCTGAGGCTCTTGTTATTTTGCGTGATTATGGAAAAAGGAATGGGCATTTGTTAGTGACGGAAAATATTTTTGATATTATTCCTAAATTGGCTGCGGAGGAGGATCTATTCAGAGAAGAATACATTGCGATATTAAGAAATCATGCTTTGTTTCTCAATCGAGAAGATAATTATGTAAAGGCTTATGGCTCTTATATATGTCGTCCAAGGTCAATGATGGATATTATTACAGATCAGCAATTATCGCAATTAACTAAAAAGGTGTGGGGTTATTTCCTTAGGAAAGAAATGCAGAAAAAAATCAGAGAACGAGATTTGAATGAAGATATTTTGCGTGACTTGGGAGTACAGATTTATGATGGTGAAAAGTTGGCTAAAGATATTACCCCTGAATTTATGCAAAAATATGGGATAGAATGGGCTAAAAGCCTTTATGCACATTTGAGCAATAAACAAATAGATTTGTGGAAATGGTCAAAGAATTTGGAGAAAATACCTGTTTTTTGTCTGAGTCCTATTATTTATACATCTGAAGGGGAATGGTTGCCTCCTTATCAAGAGAATGGTGTTTTAAATGTATATCTCCCTTTAAATACACAAACGAAAGAGTATCATTTTATTTCTGATTGTTATAAAAATGATGCAAATTCCTTGAATTTTTTTCGTGAATTAGGTATGAAGGAACCTGATGAATGGGATTATATTCAAAATGTTATTCTTAAAAGAAATCATGAAGCAAATATAGATGTTATAACTTCGTGTGAAGATTTTGAATTTGTGTATCAGCATTTAAACCCAAATAGGCAGGACTATGCGGAAAAATTGGAAATTGTTTCAGAAAAATTGATGCTCATTGCTGCAAATAGGAAATATTGTAAACCCTTTGATATGTATGATAATACGGATGAATTAAAAGAGTATTTCCGTAGTAATGAAAATGTTTCTTTTGTTGATTATAGTTTTTATCAGGATTTTAGAAATAAATATGCGGATGAAAAATTTCGTGATTTTATTAGATTATTAGGTGTTGCGGTAGAGCCTAGGATTGTTAAATTTGAAACAAAAAGTACAGATAATGGAAATGGTGAAATTAGAAAAAAAATTCAGGAGGAGTTTAGAAAAGAGAAAAACTATAAGGCTTTTGATTTCGAAATAGTGGATTTTAAAATAGATGGTTTTGAAGAATGGCAAAAAGGTAATTTGAAAAGGAAAGATATAGAACATTCAAAAAGAATGTGGTCTTGGTTAGTAGATGTATATTTTAAAGAATTTAAAAAGGTTAGATGTAAAATTGTTGTACAGAATCGTAGTAAAGAGGAATATGAAGATTCAACAACAATGGAAAAACAGTTTATTTCATTGGAATGGATTGTTTTACGGGATGGAAGGGTTGTGAAACCTTGTGATGCAAGTTTTGAGGATTTGGAGGAGGCTGGGTATGAAATGAATCTTGAGCTTATTAAGTATTTCGGAATAAAGAAAAAGGCGAGGTCGTTAGAAGAACTTGGTGCTACAGAAGAACAGATAGAAGAAAATAAATTGGGGCAATTGGCTTCGAAGTATGGGGTTACATCAGAAGAAGAGCTTAAAGCTTTTAAGAAATGGAAAGACAAGCAAGTGGTAAGAAATCCAGCTCCATCTGCTCCAAGAGATGAGCTTCCGGTAACTATAGAAGAAATGAGAGGTAATGAACCAGAGCACTTCCACCAGGATCCCCCGAAACCTACTCCGGAGCCTCCGATGTCGCCTCTTGATATACGAATACAAGGGATTAAAGAGAAGTTTAACAAGGAGGCTGAAAAATGTGAAAATGAGGAACGTATACGTGATGAAGTAAAGTCCTTGTCTAAATATACGAAAATATGGTTTGATAAGTTGCTTGAGTTAGAATATAGTGATTCTATTTCGAATTCAGATTATAATAGGAAACCAATAAAGATTGTTTTTGGGAAATTTAGCAAAGAATATGATTCAAATCAATTTTACATTTTAAGTAATCCTTCTCGCAGTATACCCATGTGGATTGAAGATGTCGAGAATTTGGATGTGAAATTATTTTTTTCAGATGAGAAAAATGATATATCAGTGGAATTTGATGTAGCAAGTGTAAAAGATTTTGTGCTTAAACTAAAAGTAAAAAAAGATTTTGGTTCTAAATTGGAAGGATTAGACTGCTCGAAATGTACAAAAGCAGTTATAGAAATCAATAATCCAGGAAAAATATTAAGTGGCTTAAAATCCGCATTTACTTCGTTGGAATATAAAGATGACTTTAATTTTAAGACTGAACTTGCTAATAGAGATATAACTTTTGTATTTGGTCCTCCGGGGACTGGAAAAACAACTCGACTTGCGGAAATTATCAAACAAAAAATGAAAAATGAATCCTGTCGAGTGTTGGTTCTGGCTCCAACAAACAAGGCATGTGATGTGTTGACAAATAAGTTAATGGACATTGATGATAGTGATGATTGGTTAGGACGTTTTGTGTTAACTGGTGATGAAAGGGTAGAGAATTCGGACGTATTGATTGATAGAGAAAGTAAACTGTGGCAAGAAAACAAATGTTGTATTGTCTCTACTATTGCCCGTTTTCATTATGACACATTTACTGGTGAGGAAAAACACAATTTGAAGGATATACAATGGGATTGGATTATTGTTGATGAAGCTTCTATGATTCCATTAGTCCAACTTGTTTATGTTTTGTATAAAGTTGATGATAAAACTAAATTTATTATAGCGGGTGATCCGTTACAAATCCCTCCTATTGTTAAGGAAGAATTGTGGAAGCAGGAGAATATTTATACAATGCTCAATCTGAATAGTTTTGAATCTCCTTGTACGGAACCAAAACAATTTAAGGTTGAAAAACTCGAAACACAATATCGTTCTATTCCTTCAATTGGAATTTTGTTCAGTAAATACAGTTACGGTGGTATATTAAAGCATAATCGGACAGAGGAGGATAAAAGAAAATTGTTATTTGGTGAATTGAAAAGTATTTGTCCTGTGACATTCATTCCTTTTTGGGTAGAAAAGTTTGATAGTATTTTTAGTATCAAAAAACTTCAGGGAAGTAATGTCCATATATATTCGGCACTATTTACAGTAGAAACTTGTATTTATATTGCTAAACAGCAAACAGAAAGAATACGTATTGGCATTATATGTCCATATGCAGCACAAGCTCAGCTTATAAATAAACTGATAGAACAGAGGGAAGATAAACCAGAAAATATAGAAATTTCTGTTGGAACTATTCATGGATTTCAAGGGGATCAATGTGAGATTATATTGGCAGTGTTTAATCCTCCGCCAGTTGGTACAGGTAGTAAAGATAGAATAATGTTGAATAATAAAAATATTATTAATGTAGCAATAAGTAGAGCAAGCGATTATTTGTTTATATTATTACCCCATCCAAAAACTGATGTTTATGAAAACTTGATTGAGCTTCAAAGTTTATGTGGAATAGTTGAGGATAACAATAAAGATATTCTATATTCTATTATAAATAGTGGAAAAATTGAACAAAAAATGTGGGAAGAGAAAGACTATATAGAAAAGAATACGTCTGTAACGACTCATCAATTAGCAAATGTCTATACAAGTCCGGAGTATATTTATGAAGTTCGTATAGATGAAAATGCTGTAGATATTCAAGTAAGAGGTAATCTATTGTTTTAAATGAGTTTGAAAATGTAAAGATACATAAAACAGAATAAACACGCTTTACCTCGTTATAATTTTGTACTTTTGTCACGCCAAAAAGGCGGTTTTCACGAATCAGAATAAAAAGAACAAGAAAGATATGGAAATTGCAAGTAAGTATAACCCTGCGGATGTAGAGGGGAAATGGTATCAGTATTGGTTGGAACAGGGCTTTTTCAAGTCGAAGCCGGATGGGCGTGAGCCTTATACGATTGTGATTCCGCCGCCCAACGTAACGGGGGTGTTGCACATGGGACACATGCTGAACAATACCATTCAGGATATTCTGGTGCGCCGCGCCCGTATGCAGGGAAAGAACGCTTGCTGGGTGCCGGGAACGGACCATGTCTCGATCGCGACGGAGGCCAAAGTGGTCAACAAGCTGGCGCAACAGGGCATCAAGAAGAGCGACCTGACGCGCGAAGAGTTCTTGAAACATGCGTGGGAATGGAAGGAGGAACATGGCGGCATCATCTTGAAGCAGTTGCGCAAGCTGGGGGCTTCGTGCGACTGGGACCGCACGGCGTTCACGATGGACGAACTGCGTTCGGAGAGCGTCATCAAGGTGTTTGTCGATTTATATAACAAGGGATTGATTTATCGGGGTGTCCGGATGGTCAACTGGGACCCGAAGGCGCTGACGGCTCTTTCTGACGAAGAGGTTATTTATAAGGAAGAGCATAGCAAACTCTATTATTTGCGTTACAAGGTAGAAGGCGACCCGGAGGGACGATATGCCATAGTAGCGACTACCCGTCCGGAAACGATTATGGGCGATACGGCGATGTGTATCAACCCGAACGACCCGAAAAACACGTGGTTGAAGGGAAAGAAGGTGATTGTTCCGCTGGTGAACCGGGTGATTCCGGTTATTGAAGACGATTATGTGGACATCGAGTTCGGAACGGGCTGTCTGAAGGTAACGCCGGCGCATGACGTGAACGACTATATGTTGGGCGAAAAACATCAGTTGGCTTCGATTGATATTTTCAACGATAACGGTACCATCAGCGAGGCCGGAGGCCTGTATGTCGGGATGGATCGTTTCGATGTGCGGAAGCAGATAGAGATAGATCTCGAAGCAGCGGGGCTGTTGGAGAAGGTGGAGGCGTATGAGAACAAGGTCGGTTTCTCGGAGCGTACCAATGTGCCCATCGAGCCGAAGCTCTCGATGCAGTGGTTCCTGAAGATGCAACATTTTGCCGATATGGCGTTGCCGCCGGTTATGAATGACGAACTGAAGTTCTATCCTGCCAAGTTTAAGAATGTTTATCGTCACTGGATGGAGAACATCAAAGACTGGTGTATCAGCCGTCAACTCTGGTGGGGACATCGCATCCCGGCTTATTACTTGCCGGAAGGCGGTTATGTAGTGGCAGAGACGGCCGAGAAGGCGTTGGCGTTGGCAAAGGAAAAGACAGGGAATGAAAAGCTGACGATTGCCGACTTGCGTCAGGATGAGGATGTATTGGATACCTGGTTCTCTTCTTGGCTTTGGCCGATTACTTTGTTCAACGGCATCAACGATCCGGACAATGAAGAGATCCGATATTATTATCCGACAAGCGATTTGGTGACCGGCCCGGATATTATTTTCTTCTGGGTGGCGCGTATGATTATGGCAGGCTATGAATATCGCGGCGACATGCCGTTCAAGAATGTCTATTTCACCGGAATTGTACGGGATAAGTTGGGCCGCAAGATGTCGAAATCGCTGGGTAACTCGCCCGACCCGTTGAAACTGATTGAGCAATACGGTGCCGACGGGGTGCGGATGGGCTTGATGCTGACGGCTCCGGCGGGTAACGACCTGCCGTTCGACGAGGCATTGTGCGAACAGGGACGTAACTTCAACAATAAGATATGGAATGCCTTCCGCCTGGTGAAGGGTTGGACGGTTGACGATGCGGCTGCGCAGCCGGAAGCGTCGGCTATCGCGGTGAAGTGGTTCCAGATGCGTTTGGATAAGACCGTTGCGGAGATGAACGACCTGTTTGAGAAATACCGGTTGAGCGAGGCGATGATGGTTGTCTACAAACTTTTCTGGGACGAGTTTTCTTCGTGGTATTTGGAGATGGTGAAGCCGGGCTATCAACAACCGATTGACCGCGTCAGCTACGAAGCGACGTTGCATTTCTTCGATGCGTTGCTGCGTCTGCTCCATCCGTTTATGCCGTTTATCACGGAAGAATTGTGGCAGGCGTTGGAGCCGCGTCAGGCAGGCGAAAGTATCATGGTTGCCTTGATGCCGGAAGCTGCGCCGGTGGACGAGGCTTTCTTGGCAAACTTCGAAGCAGTGAAAGAGATTGTCGGGAATGTGCGCACCATCCGTTTGCAGAAAAACATCCCGAACAAAGAGGCGTTGTCGCTGCAAGTGTTGGGCGAACATGCCGATACGTTTAATGCCGTAATTGCCAAGATGTGTAATCTGACCGCGATTACGCACGAGGCTGAAAAGACGGCGTCGGCTGTTTCCTTCTTGGTTGGAACGACGGAATATGCCATCCCGTTGGGTAGCCTGATCAATGTGGAGGAGGAGTTGGAGAAGCTGCAAAGCGAATTGGTTTACCAACAAGGATTTTTGGCATCCGTCTTGAAGAAGTTGAGCAATGAGAACTTTGTCAGCAAAGCTCCGGCGAAAGTAATCGAGATGGAGCGCAAGAAGCAAGCCGATGCGGAAAGCAAAATCAAATCCATCGAAGAAAGCATTGCGGCGTTGAAAAGATAACGGATGATTAAGGAGTAGTAAAAAATGCCGTGGCAATTTTTGTCATGGCATTTTTGTTTTTATAACGGAAATGTGAGCGTGCACACTTGGAAAAAGTGTATATTTGCCATCAAATTTTATCAACAAACTAAAAAAGGTGAGATATCATGGGAGATTCAAGAAGAACATTTCTCAAAAAGAGCTTGGCGGGTGCCGTCCTGTTAGGAACGAGTGGTAGCATTGCCCAAGCCGGTATGGCTGATCCGGTTAAGCCGAAGCCTGCCAAAGCCGTCAATCCGTTCCATTTGGGAATGGCAGGGTACACATTTGTCAATTTTGACTTGGAAACTACGTTAAAAACTTTGCAGCGTTTGGATATTCACTATCTTTGTATCAAAGATTTCCATTTGCCGTTGGATAGCACGGATGAGCAAATCAAGGCGTTCCACGACAAATGCGCTTCGTATGGGGTGACGGGGTATGCTGTCGGACCGATTTATATGAAGAACGAGGCGGAAATCGACCGTGGATTTGAATACGCCAAACGGGTAGGCGTGAAGACGATAGTGGGTGTGCCTAATTACGAGCTTTTGCCTTATGTAGACAAGAAGGTGAAAGAGTACGATTTCCATTATGCCATCCATTTGCATGGACCAGACATTAAAACCTATCCGGATGCGACGGATGTATGGGAACATACGAAAGATTTAGACCCGCGTATCGGTATGTGTCTGGATGTAGGGCACGATTTGCGTAACGGATGTGACCCGGTTGCTGATTTGAAGAAATATCACACACGCGTGTTTGATATGCACATCAAGGATGTGACAGATTCGTCTAAGGCCGGACGCGGCATTGAAATCGGACGCGGAAAAATTGATTTCCCGGCATTGATCCGGATGATGCGCGAGGTGAACTATACGGGCATGTGCAGTCTCGAGTTCGAAAAGGATATGAAAGATCCTTTCTTGGGCATCGCGGAATCAATCGGCTATTTCAAGGCCGTCAGTGATTTGGCATGATAGGAATTATGATTTGTAATTTATGAGTTATGGATTGCAAATTATAAATTCATAATTCATAAATTATAAATCATAAATAACGAAAATGAGAACTTGGTTATTCTTAGTTGTTTGTTTTGTTTGTTTGTTTTCAGCCTGTAATACGGTTGAGTATGTCGGAATAGAAACCTATAATCCGGCTGAAGTATCTTTCCCTTCGACAGTTAAAAAGGTATTGATTGTCAATAATGCCGTTCCGCAACCGGATGATACGGGTTATTCCTATAGTTTATACGGTGTCAAACAGGATACGGCACGTGCTTCTGCAGATAGTGCCGCGTTTGATGCCTGTCGTGCGTTGGGAGAATCCATCGTGGAAGATTCTTTTTTTGAAGATGTGTTGTTGTACCATACATGTGCCCGTAAGGATGAGGATTATTTGACCGATAAGAAATTGACTGCAGAGGCTGTCCAGACGCTTTGTGAAGAAACAGGGACCGACGCGGTCATTTCGTTTGACCGGCTGTTGTTTCAGATGAATAAAGATGTATGGGCCTTTGCAGAAGGGTTTGCGGCAGGGACGATTGATTTAAAGATAAACGGAGTGGTGCGTTGTTATCTTCCGGGGCGGGAACGTCCGTTGGCCACGGTCTATGTACGGGATAGCTTGAACTGGTCTGAAACGGTTGAAAATTTGGAGGTGCTGTCCTATTTTCTACCGCTCCCGAATGAAGTTTTACGCATCGGCGGGCAATATATAGGCATGAAAACGAGCCCTAATTTTGTCCCGCATTGGAATAATGAAACGCGTTGGTTGTTTAAAAGTGCAGGTGCGCGTTGGAAAGAGGCGGCTGCTTATGCCGCATCTGAGAAATGGGAGGATGCAGCCTCCCGATGGGAATATATATATGAACATGCTTCCGGTTGGAAAGAACGTGCCAAAGCGGCTTCTAATTTGGCTTTGTACCATGAGATGGGAACCCGGCTTGAAACGGCGTTGGATTGGGCGGAAAAATCTCACCAGTTATTTTTGAAGCATGGAGGAGAGGAGTACAATTATACCAAGTTGCTGCAACTTTATGTAGAGGCGCTTAACAACCGTATTTTGTCGAACCAAAAATTAAACGGACAATTTGGGCAGAAAGCATCGGGTAATTCTTAAATAATGATTACTTTTGGGCAATATTTGAATAAAAGAAGGAGATGGCTATGGGTAATGTAAAAGTTCAATCTGTCATAGAGTCGGCGTTTCTTTCGGCTATAAATAAGCTGGAGGCAAGTAAGGACGGGAATTGTTACAGTGATATATATGTTCAGGTTGATGCGGAAACTGGCGAATTGCAGATTTATGACGAGGAGGACAGATTAATCGAAAAGACGGTTATTTTTGATTGGGTGAATGTCTCTTGCGAAGATGAGCAGTTCGTTTCGCAAGTCGCGGCCGAGTTAAAGTCTGCACTTGCGGCTCTGGCGGCTAAGCAAGTGTTTGAGAAACCGTGCTTTTTGAAACCGTTTTCAGTCAGTTTGACCGATGAGGATTACTCTACATTGGAAGAACTTTTGTTTATAGATGATGAGAATTTGCGTTTGGATGACCCGCTCTTGAAAAATTTGGAT
>CALUTX010000050.1 GCA_944323815.1 uncultured Parabacteroides sp.
TTGTAGGATTTGCCGCTGATTTATATGCGGGATGTCCCTATTATGTGCCTGACTTGGACATGGATGTGCGCGAGACTTTCGACCCCAAAAAGAACGTGGGATTGGAGGGATCTGACGTTCAGCCTTTTATTGCTTACGATGAGAAGGGAAAGGTTGTGGGGCGTATTGCCGGCATCATCAATCATCGCGCGAACAAAAAGTGGCATACGCGCAACGTCCGTTTCGGGTTCATCGAGTTTGTCGATGAACCGGAGGTTTCTGCTGCCTTGTTGCATGCTGTCGAGGAATGGGGAAAAACGCGGGGAATGGATTGTATCTTAGGCCCGATGGGTATTTTCGACTTCGATAAAGAGGGAATGTTGGTGGAAGATTTCGACCAAATCGGCTCGATGATTACCATTTACAACTATCCCTACTATCCCAAGCACATGGAGGCGTTGGGGTATGAAAAGGCAGTCGATTGGTTGCAGGTACGTGTGGAGGTGCCACGCGAGATACCGCCGAAATATGCCCGGGTAGCCAAACTTTCCAAAGAGATGTTCGGTTTACGAGTTCGCAAACTGACCAACGCGGATATTTCCAAACGCGGCTATGGGGAAAAGGTTTTTCATCTGCTGAACCAAGCCTATGCGCCGCTTTTTGGCTATACGGAGTTGTCCGACAAGCAGATTGACCTGTATATCCGGCGTTATTTACCGTTGGTCAACAAGCAGTTGCTGCCTGTCATCGAAAATGAACAGGGCGAATTGATTGGGGCTGCTGTTACGATGGGCAGTTTGTCGAAGGCTTTGCAAAAATCCAAAGGCAGGTTGCTTCCGTTCGGTTGGTTCCATTTGTTGCGCGCGTTGATGTGGAAACGGGAAGAGACGGCCGAAATGTTGTTGGTAGCCGTGCGGCCGGATTATCAAGGATTAGGGGTAAACGCTTTGTTTTTTGACGACTTAATCCCCATTTACAATAAGTTCCATTTCAAATGGGCGGAAACCGGTCCGCAGTTGGAAGACAATTTGAAAGAGTTGTCGCAATGGAAACCCTTGAATCCGACTTTTATCAAAAGGAGAAGATGTTATAAAAAAGAGTTATAAACGAATAAACGGGAACGATATATGAAAAGAAGAGTCGTGATTACAGGTATGGGCATCTGGTCCTGCCTTGGCAATACATTAGACGAAGTACGTGATGCCTTATATACAGGAAAAAGTGGAATCGTGTTCAGTCAAGCACGTAAAGATGCCGGATTCCGGTCGGCTTTGTGTGCGCAGGTGGCTCAGGCAGACCTTAAGCCGTATGTGGCACGCAGCATGCGCCAGTTTATGCCGGAAGAGGCGCAATATGCCTATATGGCGACACGTGCTGCCCTTGAACACGCCCGTATCGACCAAGATTTTTTAGACCGGCACGAAGTGGGGTTGATTTTCGGGAACGACTCGACGGCAGAAGCCACGATGCACGGGTTGGATAAATTCAGGGAATTTAAAGATACGTCGGCTTGCGGAAGTGGAGCTATTTTCCAGTCGATGAATTCTACCGTAACCATGAGCCTTGCCTGCATTTTTAAATTGCGGGGTATCAATTTGACAACCTCTGCGGCATGTGCGTCTGGCTCACATTCGATCGGGTTGGCATCCCTGCTGATACGCGATGGGTTGCAGGACTGCATTGTCTGCGGCGGCGCGCAAGAGGCGAATATGTACAGTGTCGCCTCTTTCGACGGGATTCAGGCGTTCTCTCTTCGCGAGAATGAACCGACGAAAGCCTGCCGGCCTTTTGACCGGGATCGGGATGGCTTGGTTCCGGGAGGCGGAGCCGCGGCGGTGATTTTGGAAAGTTATGAGCACGCGGTCAAACGTGGAGCGCCGATATTGGCAGAAGTGGTCGGCTGGGGCTTTTCCGGGAACGGCGCACACATTTCGACGCCCAACGTGGCGGGGCCGGCCCGTTCGTTGGAACTCTGTTTGAGAAACGGGGAGATGACGCCGAAAGAAATCGGATATATCAATGCACATGCCACATCGACGCGCGCGGGTGACGGGCAGGAGGCACTTGCCATTGCGCAAATCTTTGGAGATTATAAAGTACCCGTCACTTCGACCAAGAGCCAGACAGGCCACGAGATGTGGATGGCGGGGACGAGTGAGTTAATCTATTCGATGTTGATGATGAAGCATGGATTTATCGCCGGGAATATCAATTTCGAACATCCTGACGAAGATACCGCCTGCATCAATATCTTGCCGGAGACGCGCGAAATCCATTTCGACACGTTCCTGTCCAATTCGTTCGGCTTCGGCGGGACCAATTCGACCCTTATTGTAAAGAATATGTAAAAACATCATTATAAAAACAACAGCTTTATGACACGTGAAGAAATTATCGAAAAGGTAAACAACTTGTTATCAGAAGAGTTTGAAGTGGATTTAGGCGAACTTACGCCGGATGCCAACATCAAAGAAACGCTTGCGTTAGACAGTTTGAGCTTGGTAGACCTTGTCGCACTTGTCCAACAGAATTACAAAATCAAAATTCCGGTAGCGGACTTACCCAGCATACAAACGTTTAACGATTTGTATAACTATATAGAGTCGCATTTGCCGGCTTGATGCCCGATGGATTTGGAAGACATCAAGCAATTTATTCCACAGCGGGAGCCGATCATCATGGTTGACCGGCTCGTTCGTGTGGCAGCGGAAGAGGCGGTGACAAGCCTTGTCGTTCGGGATACGCTTTGTTTCGTCAACGAGACAGGGTGTCTTTCCGAACCCGGCTTGATTGAGCATATCGCGCAGTCGGCTTCGGCCTTTGCCGGGTATGCGGCACGTGCTGCCGGGGCGACGAAACCGCCTGTCGGGTACATTGGCGAGGTCAAGAAATTCCATTGTTATCGGCTGCCCGAGTGCGGAGAGGAGTTGTTCACAACCATTGCGTGGGGTCCGGAAGTCGGCGGAGTCCGGATTGTCAGCGGGGAGACGCGTGCTGCTGATGAGGTGGTAGCCGAAACGCAGATGAAGATATTTACACGGTGAGCGAGATGACAACAAACAGAACCCTTATCAAGCGATGTGCCAATCATGAAGTTTAAGGACAATTATTATCGGCTGGTCGGTGTGCGGAACGAAGGAGCGCATAGCCTCTTTTCCATTGCGCTTTTGCCCGATTGCGAGCTGTACCGGGGTCATTTTCCCGGCGACCCGGTTTGCCCGGGCGTATGTAGTATCGAGCTGATTCGTCAGTGTGCCGAATGTTTGGAAAGGGAGCCGCTCTTTATCCACCGTATCAAACAATGCCGTTTTACGGTCCTCTTGTCGCCGGTTACCTGCCGTGAGTTGACGGTGGATCTGTTTCTTTCACCTTTCGGAGAGGAAGAGAGCGTCATCGTTTCTGCCCGCATCTGTGATGAGCAGAATGTATATGTGGAGTTTAAGAGTGAAATGCTCAAAAAGGGGAGAACGATTTCGGGATGAAATACGATGTAGTCATCATTGGCAGCGGGTTAGGCGGATTGGCGTGCGGCCGTATATTGTCAGAAGCGGGAGAGCGGGTGCTTGTCCTCGAGAGCGGCACGCAAGCCGGTGGCTGCCTGCAAAGTTATAAGCGCAAAGGGTTTGCTTTTGACACGGGTTTTCATTACGTCGGCGGATTAGACGAAGGGCAATCGCTTCATGCTGTCTTTCGCCTGCTTGGGCTGCTTTCCCTTCCTTGGAAACGGTTGGACACGGAATTCGACCGGGTGACGATAGGCGAACGGACGTTTGCTTTTGCCCAAGGCTTTGATGCCTTTACCCGGCGGCTAACGGAAGATTTCCCGGAGGAAAGCGATGCGCTCCGGCGTTATGCCCGGTTGTTGCAGCAGATGAGCGTGCAGCAATGGGATGCATTGAACCCTTACAACAGCGAGCCGTTTGCGTCGAGCCCGTTGTTCGACCAGAACGCCTATCAGTATCTGACGGAGACATTCCGGAATCCGTTGCTCATCCAAGTGCTCAGCGGGACATCGCTCAAAACGGAGTTGCGGCGCGAGTCGTTACCCCTGTTTTCTTTCTTGCATGGCAACAGCAGTTTTGTCGAAAGCAGTTGGCGGCTCGCTGGAGATAGTTCGCTTTTGGTACAGGCTTTGACAGACGGCATCCGGGCCAACGGAGGCGAAGTGGTGTGCCGCGCCCACGTGACCGAATTAGTGGAACGGGGCGGCAAATTGGCCTATGCGGTATGCAGCAACGGAGAACGTTATGAAGCCGATTTGTTCATCAGCGACATCCATCCCGCGCAAACGTGCGATTTGCTGAAAGACGAGTTGTTGCTCAAGAAAAGTTACCGTAACCGGATGCACCGGTTGGCAAACACCTTCGGGATGTTTACCGTTTCGCTGCTTCTCAAACCCGGGACAGTGGAGTATTTCAACTGGAATCATTATGTGTATCCCAAGCATGCAGATGTTTGGGCACTTCCTTCTGAAGAAGGGACGGTAGGCGGATTGCTGGTCAGCTGTCGGGTTCCTGAAACAGGCGGACGTTACGCCCGGCAGATCGATTTACTCACGCCCATGAGTTGGGAACAGTGCGAACGCTGGATCCATACACAGGTCGGGAAACGCGGGGCGGATTATGAAGCCATGAAGCAGCAGCTTGCCGATGCGTGCATCACGCTTGCGGAAGAGGTTGTTCCTGGGCTGCGCGGGCAGGTCGAGGCCTGCTACACAAGCACACCGCTCACTTATCGCGACTATACGCTGACGCCCGATGGATCGGCCTATGGCGTCCGCAAGGATTGCAACGTACCGTTGGCGACGTGGCTCTCGCCGCGTACACCGGTGCCGAACCTGTTCCTTACGGGGCAGAACTTGATGCTGCACGGCGTGCATGGCGTGACGATGACCGCGCTTTTCACCTGTGCAGAGATTTTGGGAAAAGAAAAAATGTGGAACATGATACAAGCAACGATATGACAACAAAATATGCATTAGTAACCGGCGGAAGCCGAGGTATCGGCCGTGCCGTCTGCGTCAAGCTGGCACAAATGGGGTATGACATCCTTATCAACTATACAAGTAACACGGCAGAGGCCGAAAAGACACTCGCGCTTGTCCGCGAAGCCGGGCAGCAAGGCGAACTCCTGAAGTTTGACGTAAGCAACCGTGCGGAAACTCGTGCCGCTCTCGAAGCGTGGGGAGAGGCGCACCCCGACGACTATATCGAGGTGTTGGTGAACAATGCCGGCATTCGGCGTGACAACATCCTCGCCCTGATGCCCGAATCGGATTGGGAACGGGTGTTGGACATTACTTTGGGAGGTTTTTACAACGTCACCCAGCCGCTTCTGCAGCCGATGATGTTCCATAAATTCGGGCGCATCATCAACATGGCAAGCATTAGCGGATTGAAGGGAATGCCCGGGCAGACCAACTATTCGGCTGCCAAAGGCGGAATCATTGCCGCCACCAAAGCATTGGCGCAAGAGGTTGCCCGCAAAAACGTCACGGTCAACGCCGTCGCACCGGGTTTCATTCGGACGGATATGGTCGAAGGGCTCGACGAAGCGGCCTTGAAGAAGACGATTCCCGCCAACCGTTTCGGGAAGCCTGAAGAGGTGGCTGAGCTGGTCGGCTTCCTTGTATCGCCTGCCGCTTCCTATATTACCGGCAACGTGATTAGCATTAGCGGCGGGCTTTATACCTGACGCCGAAAAGTTTCCTCCCAAGGAAAATGAATTTCCTTGCCGAGGGAACTGCATTTCCCTGCCGAGGGAAATGAATTTTCCTGCCGAGGGAAATCCGGTTTCCTGCCGAGGAAATTTTCAACCGATGCCGAACGGTTTTCGGACCACTCGGCAAGTAGATTTTTTTAAGCATGCAAAGCAGTATGAAAGAATTGAAAGATATTTGCCGCATACCGGTCAAGTTTAGCGAAATCGACTCGATGCGGCGCGTATGGCACGGCTCATACGTCACCTACATGGAAGACGGGCGCGAGTCGTTTGGTCGCCGGTATCCCGGTATCGGGTATGAAGACATCGAGCGGTCGGGTATCTTCGCTCCGCTCTATGACTTGAAGATTCGTTATTATGCACCGTTGGAAATCAACGACGTGGCCATCATCCATACGCGCTACGTCTACAAACCGGGGGCGCGGCTGGATTACCACTATGCAATCTATCGCGAACGCGACAACCAGCTGTGTGCGGAGGGCGAAACGACGCAGTTGTTTATTGATGCCAATGGGCAACTGATGGTGGAGAAGCCGGCCTATTATCAAGATTGGCAAACGCGCTTCCTGCAAACGGACGATGACAAACTTTCAAACAGCACTTCCCATGAATAAAGAGCATGTAAAAGCAACCTACAAATCCAACGACACCGAAGAGTGGTTGGATCGCGTCTGGACACGGCCTATCGGCTATCGGTGGGCTTTGTTGTTCGAGCGTTTGAACGTACATCCCAACGTGGTGACGGTCTTGTCGATGCTGATAGGAGCGGGGTCGGCTTTTTTCTTTGCGCACGGTTCCTACCGCTACGAGGGGATGAGCGGGCTGTGGTGGAACATCGGGGCGATTCTGTTGCTTGCTTGGGCCAATTTTTATGACAGTGCCGACGGGCAATTGGCACGCATGACGGGAAAGAAAACGCGGTTGGGGCGCATCCTTGACGGAGCAGCGAGTGAAGTGTGGTTCATCCCGATTTACATTGCGTTGGTTTACCGCTTTTATATGTATCACGGGGTAGAGTTCGAATGGTTGGGGATTGCCGATACCCCGCAGAACGTGGCGATTGCAACAGGAATCCTGTTCGTTCTCGTTTGCTATTCCGGCTTCGGTTGCCACAGTCGGCAATGTGGGTTGGCCGACTATTACCGGCAAATCCACCTCTTTTTCCTCAAAGGCGAAGCGGGTAGCGAGCTCGACAATTCGACGCAACAGCAGAAACTGTACGACGAAACACCCTGGAAGGGAAACTTCCTGTGGAAAGCGTTCCTTAAAACCTACGTGAATTATACGCGTGGACAGGAAAAACAGACGCCTGCATTCCAACGATTGATGAAGCGGCTGAGGGAGAAATACGGGACAACGGAACAAATTCCGCAAACGTTTCGCGACGCCTTCCGTGCCCAGTCGCTCCCGCTGATGAAGTACACCAACATTCTGACGTTCAACACGCGTGCCATCGTGTTGTATGTCACCTGTTTGGCCGACGTACCTTGGCTCTATTTCTTCTTCGAGATTGTGATCATGACGGCGCTTTGCCAATATATGCGTCATCGCCACGAGCAGTTTTGTCAAAAACTTTACAACCAACTGTGATGCGGAAAAGAATACATGCGTTTTGGAACATCTGCGGACAAAAAGACGATTATACTTTTGCACATCATTCAAAAGTAAAGATTGTGAAGGCGAATAAAATCATTTTTCTGTTTGTCCTTTTATTCACCGTATCGGCGGTAAACGGACAGAATACGACAATCAAAGGAAGTGTAACTGATTCTATCACGGGCGAAGCTTTGCCTTACGTGTCCCTTATCTTTAAAGGAACGACCATCGGAACAGCGACAGACGAAAACGGAACATTTTCGTTCTCCGCCCGGACCGATGCCCGTACGTTGGAGGTTTCCTATCTCGGTTACGATACGAAATATATCATGGTCAGGCCCGGAAGAACCAATCAGCTGGACATCCGGTTGGCTCCGAGCGGCATCGCCTTGAACGAAGTGGTTGTCAAGCCCAAGAAAGAGAAATACAGTAAGAAAGAAAACCCCGCCGTTCGTTTTGTGAAGCAGGTCATCGCCCTCCGGGAGAGTAACGACCCGCGGAATCACGATTACTTCCGCTATGACCAATATGAGAAGATGGTTTTCGCGATGAACGACTACCAGCCGAAACCCCGCAAAGACGGAAAGAAGGGAAAGTTCGACTTTCTTGTCGATTATATTGATACGCTCGATATCGGGACGACCATTCTCCCGGTTTCTGAGAAAGAACGAGTAGAAACCATCTTTTACAGAAAAGAACCGAAGAGCGAGAAGCGTGTGGTGAAGGGAAGCAAGTCGTCGGGGGTAGACGAAATCTTCTCGCGCGACGGCATTCAGCAGTTTTTGGGGGAGGTGTTTAAAGAGGTTGATATTTTCCAGAACAACATTCCGCTGTTCCTGCAACGCTTTGTCAGTCCGCTTTCTACTTTCGGCCCTAATTTCTATAAATATTATTTGTTGGATACGCTTGAGGTCAATAACCAGAAGTGTGTCGATTTGGGATTTGTTCCTTTTAATTCCGAGTCGTTTGGTTTTACAGGACACTTGTATGTCACGCTCGACTCGACGTTCTTTGTGCAAAGGGTATTGCTGAATGTGCCGAAGGATATTAACCTGAACTTTGTCTCGCAAATGACCATTGAGCAAACCTTTGTGCGAATGCCCGACAACACGCGTTTTATCACGAAAGATGATATTCGCGTGAACTTCAAGCTGAGCGAGAAATCAAAAGGGATGTATGCGCAGCGGTTGAATATGTACAGTAACCAGTCGTTCGACGCGCCTGATACCGAAACGGCACAGATATTCGAGCAAAGCGCCCCTGTCATCACGCAAAAAGATGCTTACCGGATGCCGGAAGAGTTTTGGGTGGACAACCGCCCGCAGGAAGCCGCTAAACGGAATCCGAACACCGTAGAGAAGTTGATGAAACGGTTGCGTTCCGTTCCGGTCTTTTATGTCACGGAGAAGGTAGTTACGACATTGGTGTCCGGTTATCTGCCTACCAATAAAGACCCGCGCAAAAACAAGTTCGAGTTCGGTCCGATGAATACGACTATTAGTGGAAACGCCATTGAGGGCGCACGTTTCCGCGTTGGCGGGACAACCACGCCGACCTTCCATAAACGGCTTTTTTTCGACGGTTTTGCTGCGTTCGGTACGCGCGACCGAAAAATGAAGTATGACGCACTGGTCGAGTACTCGTTCATCGACCGCAAGGAATATCGTAAGGAATACCCTGTGCATTCGCTCCGTTTTGAATATCTCTATGACATTAACAAGCTGGGACAACAATACATGTACACTAGCAAGGATAATGTACTCTTGACCATCCGTCGTAAAAGAGATACGCGGGCAACTTATCAACGGAAGGCGGAATTAACTTACACACGCGAACATTACAACGGCATCTCGTATGAAGCCATTGTCCGGAACCGACGCGAGTATGCCACCGAATATGCCCGTTTTGACCGTATCCTTGCTGACGGAAGCGCTACGCCCGTCGACCATTACGATATGACGGAGATGGAGCTTAAATTCCGCTACGGCAAGGATGAAAAGTTTTACCAAACACGCAACTGGCGTGTCCCGATTACGTACGATGCTCTTATATTCAACGCCAGTCATGTCATGGCGAAAAAAGGGTTGTTAGGTTCTACGTTTGACTATCACCGGACGGACATTGGTATCCAGAAACGTTTTTGGTTCTCTGCTTTCGGTTATGCCGACTTGATTACGAAGGCGGGTAAGGTGTGGAGCAAGGTACCCTATCCGCTGTTGATATTACCGAATGCCAACCTTTCCTATACTATTCAGCCGGAAACCTACACGAACATGAACGCGATGGAGTTCATCAACGACGAATATGTTTCCTGGGATTTGACCTATTACATGAACGGTGCGTTGTTAAACCGTATTCCGCTTATCAAGAAGTTGCAATGGCGCGAAGTCTTCTGCTTCCGTGGCTTGTGGGGGCACCTGACAGACAAGAACAATCCGGCCATCAACGGCGAAGGGCTCTATCGTTTCCCTGCCGGCAGCTATACCATGGGGAAAGAGCCCTATATGGAGGCGAGCGTTGGCATTGAAAATATTTTCAAATTTCTTCGTCTTGATTATGTCTGGCGTCTCAACTATCGCGACCATCCGGACATCCAGACCAAAGGAGTGCGGGCCACAATGCGGATTTCTTTCTGATATCGCCATGCAATATGTCTGCTTGACTTACTTTTAATACCTACAAATAGGTAACACCCTGCTTTTTTTACCTACTATTTGCGATTGTACGGCCTTTTGCCTTCCTGTACTTTTGCCAAAAATTAAAAAAGGCAATGAAAAGGTTAACATGTTTATTGGCTGTTACTTTATGGGGTACTTCTGTTACAGCTTTTGCAGAGAATGGTGAGCCCTCAGAGGGTACAGAGAGGACAGAAACAACGAAAACAACAGAAACAACGTCAGCAGCAGAGCGTTCCGCAGCGATTTATGCAGATGGGTATGACCGATTCCGCTTTGGTGGATATGGCGAGATATTGGCGAACTTTATGGATTACGGGAT
Organism: uncultured Parabacteroides sp.; assembly: GCA_944323815.1. Lineage (GTDB taxonomy): Bacteria > Bacteroidota > Bacteroidia > Bacteroidales > Tannerellaceae > Parabacteroides. Next base: position 10,294 of record CALUTX010000050.1, read on the forward strand.
TAACCGGTATAGCGGGACATCGAGCGGAAACACGCGTGACCACCGGAATGAAATCTCCATCCCCCGCTTTGTCTTGGCATTGGATTACAAGTTCAACTCCAAGTGGATTTTAGGGGCGGAAATTGAGTTTGAGGCCGGCGGAACCGGAACGGCATACGAAATCGAAAACAAGGAAAACGGTGAATATGAGACGGAAGTGGAAAAAGGCGGCGAGGTCGCATTGGAACAGTTCCACATTACCCGTTTGATTCATCCGGCGATCAATGTCCGTGCCGGCCACTTGATTGTGCCGGTAGGGTTGACCAATGAGCAACACGAACCGATTAATTTCTTCGGCACTTCCCGCCCGGAAGGCGAAACGACGATACTCCCTTCAACTTGGCATGAAACAGGTATCGAACTGTTTGGTACGTTTGGTAAAGGATATACCCGCTTCAACTATCAGGCAATGGTTGTAACCGGACTGAACGCCAACGGTTTTGACCGGGATACATGGGTGGCAAGCGGTAAGCAGGGTATATTTGAGAAAGACAACTTCACGTCGCCCGGTTATGTCGCCCGGTTGAACTACTTGGGGGTACCGGGATTGAAAGTGGGCGGCTCGTTTTATTTCTGTAACAACACGGCTGCCAATTCCGACAAACATACGGAATACAACAGCATAGGCAAAGTGCCCTTGCGCATCTATACGGCGGATGTACAATATAAGAACAAATATGTAACGGCTCGTGGTAACATCGTTTATGGTAACTTGGGTAACTCCAAGCAGTTGAGCGATGTAAACAGACGTTTGTCAGGGCTTTCCCCTTACAGCCGATTAACTCCGATTGCCAAGCATGCTGTAAGTTACGGCGGCGAGGTCGGTTTCAACCTGCGTGCCATTTGTAAGGACAATCCCAAAGTACCGGTCATTTATCCGTTCGTCCGCTACGAATATTATAATCCACAGGAAGAGGGAGAAAGCGGACAGGTGATGGATTTGCGTGACAAGGTAGGCATGTGGACAGCCGGCGCCAATTGGTATGCGCTGCCCAATCTGGTGGTGAAGGCGGACTATACAACCCGACGGATTGGCAACGGAAACTACAATAGTGAGAATGAATTCAGTCTGGCTATTGCATACATCGGTTGGTTTTGGAGCAAATAATCAGGCACGGCTCTTTCATTTACCTTCCGGGAAAATCTGTTTCCCCGAAGCGCGGGCAAATCTATCCGCCGGGTAATTTGTGCTGGTTACGAACAGAACTGTAAATGTAAATGAATAAATATGGATGATTTGGAAATCAAATAATAACAATAAACAAAAATAACAATGAAGAAAAAAGATTTCTTTTATTCAGCCTTCTTGGCTTTGAGTATGGCTTTTACAATGGGAGCTTGTTCGAATGAGGACGATCCTACACCAACTCCCGACGGGGAAACAGATCCCTATGATTTGAATTACACGGCCGACAACGCATCCGCATGGGGCAACTATATGTATCAAACCGCCCTTTTGCTGAATCAGGATGCAACAGACTTGTACAATTATTGGACGGTGGATTATGAGGGAACCGGTCCGTATGCCACTCGTTTCAAAGACCAGACGGGCGGCGATTACCAAAGCCCGGTCAACTGCATCTCTCAGATGATTGAAGGTGGTATGTGGAACATCGCCAACGAGGTCGGGACGGCTAAGATCAAAGACCCGTATGATGCATACGTGGGTGGTGATCAGACAGGTGGTTTATACAAAGTTGAATCTTGGTTTAGTTGGCATTCGCGTGACGACTATACGAACAACATCTTCTCCATCCGGAATACCTACTATGGACGGATTGATGATAACGACGTGTCGAAGATTGATGGTGATTTAAGTGGTTACAGTTCATATAGTGATTTTGACGATGCAGGTGATATTGCCGAGAACTCGCTTGCTACTTTGCTGGCATCCGTCAACCCGACGTTGGATGAGAAAATCAAGACACAGATATTCGAAGCAGCAAAAGCCATTCAGGCGATTCCGCAACCGTTCCGCAACAACATTGACAGTGAAGAATCGGTCGCAGCGATGAATGCCTGCAACGATTTGGCGGAAACCCTCTTCAACGAGTTCCTTCCGTATGTAAATAATACGCTGAACGCAGCCGAGTATGAGGACCGGTTGGATGCGATTGCTGAGCAGTTTGTAGACGCTGTCGTATTGCCGACATACGCCGATTTGCAGCAAAAGAACGGAGATTTGCTGGATGCCGTCAATCAATTCCGTGAAAACCCGAGCGACCAGAACTTCGAAAACTGCTGCAACGCCTGGATTGAAGCCCGTGAACCGTGGGAAAAAAGCGAATCGTTCTTGATTGGCCCGGTTGATTATCAAGGATTGGACCCGAACATGGATAGCTGGCCGCTGGATGTGGATGCTATTGTACAGCTGTTGAACTCCCAGAACTGGGAAGAGATGCAATGGAGTGGAAATTATGACGCTGACAGTGAAGATATTATTGCCTCTCAAGAAGTTCGTGGTTATCACACGCTCGAATACCTGCTCTTCAAGAATGGGCAGCCACGTAGTGTAAATAATTGATCCGTAAGGCAGAATCTACTGCCAAACAATATCACACATTGCCTTGAGGTGAGCCGAACCTCTGTGTCGGTCACTTCAAGGCTTTAGGGTACAATCAGAGAACTGTTGAAAAAATGAGTAACAAGAAGATGATGAAACTACTTTATCTATTCGCCTTAACGCTGTCAATAGGGAACTTCCTCTCGTCGTGCGAATCGGATGACAAGATGGACATGGACACCGTTGAGGTGCCGGACGGCTATGCGTTGTCTGCCGGAACTTCGACCATCTTCCTCCGTTCGTCCATCGCCTACGATACAGAAGCCAGTTGGGTTTCCGGGACGTATGCCTCCCGATTTACAAGCGGCGACGGTCTTTATGACGACGTACGTACCAGTAGCAACAACCCTGACTTAGGCGGGTTAGGCCCGGTCTATGCCGGCTATTCGTGCGGGAGTTGTCACCGTAATGCCGGACGCACGCGACCGACGCTGTGGAGCGAAGGAGGTTCGGGTAGCTACGGTTTCTCGTCGATGTTGGTCTATGTTTCGCGGCGCAACGGAGCGTTCTTCCGCGACTACGGACGGGTGTTGCACGACCAAGCCATCTACGGCGTCGAGCCGGAGGGCAAGGTAAAGGTGGAATATACGTACCAGACTTTCCAGTTCCCCGACGGGGAAACCTATGAGCTGGCGAAACCGACCTATACGATTACCGACTGGTATGCCGACAGCATCGCGCCCGAAGACCTCTTCTGTACGGTGCGCATCCCGCTCCGCCACGTCGGCATGGGGCAGATGATGGCCATCGACCGGACGGAGATTGAGCGCCTCGCGAAGCAGAGTAACTACCCGGAGTATGGCATCAGTGGCCGCGTCAATTACATCACGGAAAAGGGCGTCACCGGTGTCGGGCTTTCGGGTAACAAGGCGCAGCATTTGGACCTGACCGTCGAGCTGGGTTTTTCGAGTGACATGGGCGTGACCAACAGCCGCTATCCGGAGGAGATCTGCGAGGGGCAAATCCAGATGAGCCAAGGAAGCATGATGGGACTGACCTACGACCAGCTGAACATTTCGACCGAAGATATGGAGGATGCCGACCTCTATATGCAGTCGCTTGGCGTCCCGGCACGCCGGAACGTGAACGATCCGCAGGTCATCCTCGGCGAACAG
>CALUTX010000051.1 GCA_944323815.1 uncultured Parabacteroides sp.
TCTGTCCTACTTTGTATCCTGACAAACAACGGAACTGTTCCGGTTGCATTCTTCTTTGTGTAAAATGTACAAGCCATAATTTGAATATTTATCTACCAAAGGAAAGTATAATCATCCATACCAGCGCAAAAAGTGCCTACAAAATGCCTACATTTTTTACTTTTTTGTTATATTGACTGTATCATTTCAGTACCCAAAATATATAGTTTTCTAATATACAGCCCAAAATGTATCATTCAATATAACATTAGATACCATATTTTAGGTACAAGTGGGACCACCACTAAACCTATAAGTACAAGGATATAGAGAGAGGCTACGTCAATATGACATAGCCTCTTTTTTATTGTTATCGGGTAGATGGGGAAAAACGAACAAGTTTCATTCTCACAAAGATTGCTTACAATCCCACGCTTTTTATGTACATTTGCAAATAAAAAACTCTAAAACTGTACATGTCAGACGAGAAAGAATTTGAAATCATGGCGCCCGTTGGTTCGTATGAATCGTTGATGGCAGCTATTCAAGGTGGAGCGGATTCGGTTTATTTTGGTATCGAAGGGCTCAATATGCGTTCACGTTCATCCAACAACTTTACGACGGACGACTTGCGTCGTATTGCAGACATTTGTCGTGAACATGGCATCAAAAGTTACCTCACAGTCAACACGGTGATTTATGGAGAAGACTTGCCTTTGATGCGTACGATTATCGACGCAGCCAAGAATGCTGGTGTTTCTGCCATCATTGCCGCCGATGTGGCAGCCATGAGCTATGCCAACAGCATCGGACAAGAGGTGCATCTTTCCACCCAACTCAACATTTCGAACGCCGAAGCCCTGAAGTTTTATGCTCGTTTTGCCGACGTCGTTGTATTGGCAAGGGAATTGAACTTAACGCAAGTACATGAAATTTACCGGCAAATTGTAGAACAACATATCACCGGGCCGAAAGGCGAATTAATCCGCATCGAGATGTTCGCCCACGGAGCGCTCTGCATGGCTGTTTCCGGGAAATGCTACTTGAGCCTGCACGAGATGAACGCTTCTGCCAACCGAGGCGCCTGTATGCAGATTTGCCGCCGGGCATACACGGTGAAAGACCGCGACAGCGACATCGAACTGGACATCGAGAATCAATACATCATGTCCCCCAAAGACCTGAAAACAATCCACTTCATGAACAAAATGATGGACGCCGGCGTGCGGGTCTTCAAGATTGAAGGACGCGCACGCGGACCGGAGTATGTACGCATCGTGACCGAATGCTACAAAGAGGCGGTACGTGCTTATTGTGACGGGACATTCAGCGAGGCGAAAATCGCTGTGTGGAACGAACGGTTGCGGAGCGTCTTCAACCGTGGTTTTTGGGATGGTTATTATTTGGGACAACGTCTGGGCGAATGGAGCAGCAAGTACGGTTCCGGAGCGACCAAGAAGAAAGTCTATGTAGCGAAAGGTATCAAGTATTTCGACAAGCTGGGCGTGGCGGAATTCGAGATGGAATCGGGCGTGTTGCAAGTCGGTGACGAAATTCTGATTACAGGCCCGACAACGGGAGCATTGATACAGACGATCGATGAAATCCGTGTTGCCCTGAAGCCCGTACAAAAAACTGTCAAAGGCGAACGCTTCTCCATCCGGACAGATACAAAAATTCGCCCCTCCGACCGGCTATACAAAATGGAAAAAGTTCAACAGGAAAAAACATTCGAATGATGAAAGATTATATTTTCAAACTGACAGATAAAGTCCGCGACTACGAATGCGACTTGCAAGGAGTTGTCAATAACTCGAACTACCAACATTATATGGAGCATACCCGGCATGAATTCCTCGAATCGCTTGGCGAGAATTTCGGGCGAATGCATGCGAACGGCGTGGACGGCTTTGTGTCGCGAGTAGAAATCCGTTATAAAGTCTCGCTCCGGAGCGGCGACCGCTATATCTCTTGCTTGAACGTTTACAAAAAGGGTGTCAAGCTGGTGTTTGAGCAGGATATTTACCGCGCATCCGACGAAGTGTTGGCTGTCTGTGGAATTGTGGAATCTGTTGTTGTCGAGAACGGCAAGCTGACACGCGGCGAATATTTTGACACATTATTAAAGAAGCTTCAATGAGGAACACATGACAGACAAACGCATTTACCAAATAGGCCTTACTATGATTAACGGCGTAGGAGACATCCTGGCACGCCAACTCCTCCAAGCCATCGGCGACGCCGAAGGCATCTTTGCCGAAAAGCGGCAGACCTTGGAAAAGATTCCGGGCATCGGCAGCCTGCTTGCCGGAGAAATCAAACGCCCGGAAGTGTTATCACGGGCAGAAAAGGAATTAGCGTTCGTCGAGAAGAACCGGATTTCCTGCTATTTCCTTACCGACGAAACTTATCCGTTCCGGTTAAAAGAATGTCCGGACGCCCCAATCCTATTCTACTTCAAAGGAAACACAGACCTGAACGCAAGGCGCATCATCAGCATTGTCGGCACGCGCCATGCGACGGCATACGGCCGCGAACTGACGGAAGCCCTGTTGAAAGATTTGGCGCAGGCCATACCGGATTTATTGGTGGTCAGCGGTTTGGCATACGGTATTGATATTTGTGCGCATCGCAATGCGCTGCATAATCAGCTGCCGACAGTCGGTGTGCTGGCACATGGCTTAGACCGCATTTATCCTGCGGTGCATCGGGCTACAGCCGTTGAAATGTTATCGACAGGCGGACTGCTGACCGATTTCCCGAGCGGGACGGAACCCGACCGCCCCAACTTCTTGAAACGCAATCGCATCATCGCCGGCTTATCTGACTGCACGCTTGTGGTCGAGTCGGCCGAGAAAGGAGGTTCGTTAGTGACAGCCGATATTGCTTTCTCTTACGGTCGTGAAGTGTACAGTTTCCCCGGACGGGTGAACGACGAGCATTCCAAAGGATGCAACAACCTGATTCGACAAAACAAAGCCGGATTAATTACCTCTGCCAGCGACCTGCTTGCCGCCCTTTGTTGGGAAGTTGGGAAATCGGCACTTCCAGTTCAAACCGAATTGCTTTTTACAAACATCTCCCAACAGGCAGAAACGAATCCTGTTTTAGAAGCTATCCGCAGACATAAGGAAATTCATCTCAATCAGCTGGCTGTTGAACTGGAGATGCCTGTGCATCAACTCTCTTCCTTGCTATTTGAGTTGGAAATAAACGGACGTATTAAGGCGTTGCCCGGTAACGTTTATCGATTGACATGAAAATATTCAGAGACATTCACTTTCCGTGGCGTGTCAAGTCTAATCCCTGAAATAGATAGGGATAATCGGTCTCGATTACATCCGGAAAGGTTTGGATTTCTTTCTTGTAACCGGCGATTTTGGCCTTGTTGTCTTTCGCCCGGTCGTGCGTTGGCGCAACTGAAATCATGCACATGACACCTGCTTGATGAAGGGCCTCATAGAGTGGCTGTTGCTCCAGCAGCATACGTGTACCGACATAAGCCATTACTTGCTTCCAAGGGATGCCGGCTTGTTCGTAAGCCTTAAATTCTTCCATGTTCTTACACCAGCAAGAGAACATTGCGTCAGATTCGCGGTCGAGATAAAAACGTGCCTGTTTGGGATTGTGTACTGTGTACATCACATTCGCCGGTTGCTCCTTCTCGATAAAGGCAGCCATCACTTCCAGCGGGACATCCTTGATGTCCAGATTCAGAATTGTCTTTCCTTTGCTCCAATCCAGACAGGCTTTGAGGGTTGGAATCTTGAAATCTGTTACCTTTCCGTCGCGGTCTACTAAATTGAATTGCTGTAATTCCGCGTAGGTATAATCCGAGACTTTCCCTTTGCCCGTCGTTGTCCGGTCGATAGTTTCATCGTGCATTAATACGATAACGCTGTCTTTTGTCAGGCGCGGGTCAATTTCAAAAAAAGCTTCTGCAAAAGAAAGCGTTTTTTCAAACGATTCGATGCAATTTTCCGGATACCCGCTCAACATTCCGCCCCGATGCCCGCTGATGACAATCGGGCGATCAGGCGCATAACGAAAATAGGCGTGCAGCTCTTGGCTGTTTTGAATGGAAATGTAGTGCGGTTTGCCTGTTTGTGCCATCAGGGATACGGACGCCAACAAGTTAAGGCAGATGCAGAGCCAACTTCTGACTTGTGTAGAAATGTAATCGGACATAGTAAACTGTTTTTTGAAAGACGCAAAAATACATCATTTCATCCGGTTGACAAAACGGAATCCCGTTATTTCTTTCTGCTTTGGAACAGATGGATTATGGAAAGGATTAGCACATTAATTGTTTCACAGCTGTGAGCCGATCGGCTCACAAGGGTGATTCGAACGGCTCACGTATGTGATTCATACGGCTCACAAGGGTGAGCCGATTAGATTCCGGAGAGGAAAGGAATAATTCCGTGCATTTAAAGCGGAAATCATTCGGTATTTTGTATTTTTGTCTAAGGAAGAAATTTATCATTAATACAAATGAATTTATGAAAAAGTCAGTATTCTTTCATGTATTCCTTGTTAGCAGCATTTTGTTGCTTGCCGGTGAGAGACACGTGCAGGCGGCAGTCACCGCCACACAGACAAACAGTGTGATGAACAGCTTTCGTAAAACCCCGGGAGAAACTTCAGACCCCGTCACGCAGTTTGTCAAGCAGCGCTATCCGGGTGTGCGGATCTTAGACCGCGACTGGGACGATGGACTGATTGAAGTAAAAATCCGCCACAAAGGGGTTGAGAAAATCGCAGTCTTCTCGCCCGATCGGAAATGGATGCGGACGGTGTGGGAAGTACGCCGTGAATCACTTCCCTCTCGGGTCGTATCGGCAATGAAAAAACACGGTTTTAACTACCGGCACATCGATGACAACGACAACAAAGCGATTGAAAGCCAGCGCGGACTCTTCTTCGCAATCCAAGTGGACGACGGTAGGCACGATGGTGTCTATATCCTTTCTTCCAAAGGGAATCCAATCAGGCGTTATCACAACGATGAATGGGACGATGGCGACGATTGCATCCGGATTCTGGGTGAAGACTGGGATGATAGTGAAGACCGTTTTGACGAAGGCGACGATGAGTGGGACGAGCGATGGCGCCGCTGGGAAGCTGACGAGGACGAACGGGATGACGGCGAAGACCACTTCGACGAGGGTGACGACGAGTGGCCGTGGTGATTTGCAACCCGGTTGCAGCGATTTTGCGCTACTTTTACCGCATCAAATAGAATCGGATTATGTCAAACAAACAATGTGAAGAAAAACTGAAAGACCGAGGGGTCCGCCCGACGGCGGCACGGATTCTGGTTTTGAATATGCTGGCGAAACAGACAGCGCCCATTTCGTTGATGGAATTGGAGATTTTGCTGGAAACATTGGACAAATCGACCATTTCCCGGACATTGGCACTATTGCTGGAACACCATGCCATCCATGCCTTCGAAGACGGAAGCGGCTCGACGAAATATGAAATCTGCCGAAGCCAGTCGGACACGTGCGTCGTTGCAGACCGGCATATTCATTTCTTTTGTGAAGTATGCCACAAAACGCAATGCCTGAGCGATATAAAGATTCCGGTTGTGGCACTGCCCGAAGGATATACGGTGAACTCCATCAATTACATGGTAAAAGGTGTCTGCCCGGCATGCAGCCAAGCGGGCAACAAATTAAAAACGGAGGAATGATGCAGAACCAATCACATTGCCACGAGGGGCACTGCGGATGCCATGCGCATGAAAAAGCAGCTACCCGGAGGCTCTTCCTCTCTTTCCTGCTGCTTATTGCCGGATGGCTGCTCGACCATGCGGGAGAAATTGAATGGTTTGTGCCGTCGGTTCGGATGATTTGGTATGCAGTCGCGTTCCTGCCGGTGGGATTACCGGTGATGCGCGAGGCGTTCGAAGCGGCGCGGCAGCGGGACTGGTTCAACGAGTTTTCCCTGATGTCGATAGCTGCCATCGGTGCTTTCTGCATCGGCGAGTATCCGGAAGCCGTTTCGGTCATGCTATTCTACACGGTCGGGGAGCTGTTGCAACACAAAGCGGTCGACCGCGCCACGCGGAACATCGGGCAGCTGCTGGACGTTCGCCCCGAACGGACGGAAGTATGGCGCGACGGCGTTTGGACAACTGTCTCTCCGCGCGAAGTGAAGCCCGGCGAACAGATTGAAATCAAACCCGGCGGGCGCGTGCCGCTCGACGGTACGTTGCAAGAGAAGGAAGCCGTTTTTGACACCTCCGCCCTGACGGGCGAAAGCATGCCGCGCACGCTTCGGAAAGGTGATGAGGTGCTGGCGGGCATGATTGCCGAAGGGCAAGTTGTCCACGTGAACGTCTGCCGCCCGTATGAACAAAGCGCATTGGCGCGGATTTTGGCATTGGTGAAAGACGCTTCCGAGCGCAAGGCGCCGGCGGAATTGTTCATCCGTAAGTTCGCACGCATCTACACGCCGGTCGTGACGCTGTTGGCGGTGTGTATTGTTGTGCTTCCGGCTTTGGTCAGCCTGATTCACCCGACTTTCCCGTATGTATTTACGGATTGGTTGTACCGAGGCTTGGTTTTTCTGGTTATCTCCTGCCCGTGCGCGCTGGTCATCAGCATTCCGTTGGGCTATTTCGGCGGAATCGGTGCGGCTTCGCGCGCCGGAATTTTGTTCAAAGGCGGAAACTATCTGGATGCAATTACGCATGTGAACACGATTGCTTTCGACAAAACAGGCACCTTGACAACAGGCCGTTTCGAAGTGGCCGACGTGCAGGCACAAAACGGTTCCGTCTCTGACCTATTGGCCTGTGTCGCGGCGTTGGAGCAGAAAAGTATGCATCCGATTGCGCAGGCGATTTTACGCTATGTCACGGAAAAGCAAATGCTCATTCCTCCTGTCTCCGCTTTACGCGAGCTCGCCGGGCATGGCTTGGAGGCGCAAGTCGGCGAGCGGCAGGTCTTCGTGGGAAATTTGCGCTTCATGCGCGAGCGAGGCATCGACATTCCGAAGAAGTTGTCCGAAGAGATTGCCACCGTCGTCGTCTGCGCGATTGACGGAAAATATGCGGGACATTTACTTCTCTCGGACCGACTGAAACCGGATGCCGCAGAAGCAATCGACCGATTGAAGCAGATGGGCATGAAAGATATTCGGCTGCTTTCGGGCGACAAACCGGAGATTGTAACAGCTTTTGCCAATCAACTGGGTATCAACAAAGCGTATGGGAATTTATTGCCTGAAGACAAGGCGGAACAGATTCGCCGATTGACGGAAGAGCCGGGCCGATCGGTGGCATTCGTGGGCGACGGGATGAACGATGCGCCGGTTTTGGCGCTCAGCCATGTGGGCATTGCGATGGGCGGACTGGGGTCGGACGCCGCCATCGAAAGCGCAGATGTGGTTTTGCAGAACGACCAGCCGTCGAAGGTGGCGACTGCCATTCGCATCGGGCGGGTAACTCGCGCGATTGTCCGGCAGAACATCATCGGCGCACTGGGAATCAAAATCCTTGTTCTTTTGGCAGGTGCGTTGGGATATGCCACGCTTTGGGCAGCGGTCTTTGCCGATGTGGGTGTCGCGCTGCTGGCGGTCTTGAACGCGGTGCGGATTCTGTACAAGCGATTTTAGTTTTTTCTCCTTTTCATTTGAAGAATGGATTATTCTTCGTTACTTTGCTTCCAATATGTAAGTAAGAAGAGTTAAATCCGTTAAATCTGTAAATAATATAATCGCAATGGAAAGTAAAAAGTTTATACTTCAAGAGAAAGATATTCCTACCGCATGGTACAATATCGTGGCGGACATGAAAACAAAGCCGCTTCCTCCTTTGAATCCCAAAACCAAAGAACCGCTGAAGGCGGAAGACCTCTATCCGCTCTTCGCCAAAGGTCTGGTCGAACAGGAATTGAACCAAACGGATGCTTGGATTGAGATTCCGGAAGAGGTACGCGACATGTACAAACTTTGGCGGCCGACACCGTTGGTGCGTGCTTATGGTTTGGAAAAGGCATTGGACACACCGGCTCACATCTATTTCAAGAACGAAAGTGTCAGCCCGGTGGGTTCGCATAAACTGAACTCGTCCATTCCACAGGCCTATTACTGCAAGAAAGAGGGTGTCACGAATGTGACGACCGAGACAGGCGCCGGACAGTGGGGCTGTGCGATGGCACTCGCGGCCAAACACTTCGGCCTGGAGCTGGCAGTTTACATGGTGAAAGTCAGCTACAACCAGAAACCCTATCGCCGTTCCATCATGCAGACTTTCGGGGCCGAAGTGATTGCCTCACCCAGCATGAGTACGCGTGCCGGACGCGACATCATCACCGCGCATCCCAACTATCAGGGTAGCTTGGGAACGGCTATCTCCGAAGCCGTTGAGCTGGCGATGCAGACGCCCAACTGTAAATATGTATTGGGAAGCGTCTTGAATCACGTGATGCTGCATCAGACCGTCATCGGTTTGGAAGCGGAGAAGCAGATGGAGATGGCGGGCGAATATCCCGACGTGCTGATTGCTTGCTTCGGCGGCGGATCAAATTTTTCCGGTATCGCCTTCCCGTTCTTGCGGCACAAGATAAACGAAGGACGGCAGATTCGTGTCGTGGCCGCCGAACCGGCTTCTTGCCCGAAACTAACGCGCGGACAGTTCCAATACGATTTCGGTGACGAATCCGGTTATACGCCACTGCTGCCGATGTTCACGTTAGGACACAACTTTGCTCCGGCCAATATCCACGCCGGCGGATTACGTTATCACGGTGCCGGCTCGATTGTCAGCCAATTGAAGAAAGACGGACTGATGGAAGCTGTCGACATCCAACAATTGGAAACCTTCAAAGCGGCTGTTTTGTTTGCACAGGCAGAAGGCATCGTCCCGGCTCCCGAATCGTCTCACGCCATTGCCGCCGCCATCCGGGAAGCAGAACAAGCCAAGCTGGAAGGCAAACCACGCACCATCTTGTTCAACCTCTCCGGCCACGGACTGATCGACATGGCCGCTTACGACCAGTATCTGGCGGGCGACCTGACGAACTACGAAGTGACGGACGCCGAAGTCGCCCGGAACCTCGCAGAACTTGAAAAGATTATCAAATAAGTTTTCGAGATAGCAGAAACGCCGTTTCTACCTTCGCGTCGGGTAACGCGGGGTGGAAACGGCGTTTCTTGTTTCCGGAGGGAATTATTTCATGCCACGCGCCTTGTAGATGCGGTCTCGGGCAGCGTTGATTTGCTGAAACTTCTCTTCGGCCGCCTTGCGGATGTCTTCGCCCAAAGAGGCCACCTTGTCGGGATGATGCTTGACGGCCATCCTGCGATAGGCAGCGCGCACCTCATCATCGGTAGCCGAGGGTGAAATCTCCAACACCTTGTAGGCATCCTCCAGCTGGTCACCTTTCAGGTTCAACATCGACTCCAATTCGCTTTCCGACAAACCGATGCAAACTGCCACTTCGCGTAGCGCCTCAATCTCCTCCGCCACCACGCGCCCGTCCGCTTTCGCAATCTCAGCAAGGAAAGCCAAGAGTTGAAGCCGTTCTTCGTAGCTCATGTTGCGCGCAATCTGTCCGCCGCAGTCGCGGATGATTTGCTTGAAAGCCTGCGGATTTTCGCGTTCCCTTCTTTTGCGTTCCTCAAAAAGGCGAAGTAAAATTTCCTCGCCTTCGCCAACAGCCACTTCGCCAAAATTGATGCGCAAGAAGCGGCGCACGTATTCCATCTCGCTGTGCATCACCTTCCCATCCGCTTTCATAATATAGGAAGCCATCACCAGCAGAGAGAAAAGAAAACTATTCCGTTCGCCCGTGTTGCTTGTTCCAGTCGGTTGTTGATACGTCCCCGACAGCTGTTCCATACCGGCGTCAAACAGGGAACCGAGTATGATTCCTGCCAATATACCCAACGGTCCACCCGTGATGAAGCCTAAGGCTCCGCCTATCCATTTCCCCAAATTCATATTCTTCCTTTCGTTTAATCTTTATTCTTTTGTTTCTCTTTTGCTGCTTTCTCTTTCGCCTTCAATGCCTCTTTGCGTGCCTTTTCACGCGCTTTGAGTTTGGCTTTGTATTCCTTCTCCTTCAGCTTGCGCTCCTTTTCGCGTTGCTTCATGCGCTCTTTGTATTCGCGCTCTTTCTGCTTGCGGAGTTCTTCGCGGGCTTTCTCTTTGGCTTTGCGCTCGGCCTTTTGCTGTTTCAGCTTGGCTTTGCGCTCCTTTTCGAGTTGTTTCTCGCGGTCTTCCTTCGCTTTCAACAAGGCTTTCTCCTCTTCCTGCCGTTTTTTCAGGAGGTCGGCATTTTCTTTTGCCTTCTGTTCTTGCAGTGCTTTTTCTGCCTGTTGTTCGGCTTCGAACGCACGACGAGCCTCTTCTTTCTGCGCCTCCGCTTCGGCGGCTTCTTTAGCGCGAAGTTCTTCGATGTCCTCCAGCGTGATATTCTTCGGCTTGTCGACAGCCGGATTGACAACGGCTGGCTGCGCCTCTTCTTGCGGCACGACAAGCGTATCGGGCTGCACCAGCGTAACCGTATCTTCCGGCAGCGTCAATGTGTCGACCGACAAGAGCGTGTCGCGTTCGGGTTGACGCAGAGGCGGTGTCAGTATTGACGTCGTATCGGAGTCAGCATTGACGTCACCCATTCGTTCGGGCTGACGCCGGTCGGGCGTCAACGGTAACGACGGTATGGTATCCGGACGAATATCCGTCGTGTCGACAGCAGCCTCCTCTTCCGCCTTGATTTGTTCCGCCTCCATCCGATGCTGCCAGCGGGTGACTACTTCGGGCAGCGCCTCGCCAAAGTTAGCCCGGAAGAAAGTGATATATTCATCCAGTGTTTTCCCGCGCATCAACGTCTCATAGTTGTCGTCCGAGATAGGCAGGATAGCGACATCCTTGTCCAACGCTTGCGCATATCCGTCTTCGCCATAAATCATCTTGTAGTAATGAACAATCTCTTCGAAGTTGAAGAATCCTTGTATGGTCAGCATGCTCATTGGGCCGGACTCCTCGAAACTCAAATCGAACTCTTTGACCATAAAGTTGGCAAAGTTGTAAGCCGCCACAGCAAAAAGCAGTTGGTTGCGATCGATGGTTCCCGTCGGATACATCAACAACATCCGATAAGGCGTGTTCGGTTCGGCGGTGAAAGTGCGCGCCGAATCGGCCGCCGAGAGCGTCCCGTCTTCGCTCAGTCCGAAGCGCAGGTTCCATGTCATGCCGCGTACGCCACCTTGCATCATCATCCGTCCGCGCAGCACACCTTTCAGCATCTCGCCTGCCAGTTCCGTCACGTCGGCAGAGGGATATTTCTCGACCAATGCCTTCAACGCATTCTTGAATCCTTCCGCATCGCCCGCCTGCACATAAGTGAGCGCGTTCAGAAACATGAATTTCGGCAACAGGTCTGCCAGCGGATATTTGGCGCTGACCGCTTGGTAGTTGCGGCGCACCGCCGCCGTGTCTTCCGCCAAATACAGCTTGTAAGTCTCTTGATAAATCGAGTCCTGTACGCTGTCCATCATGCGGATGTTGTATGCATAATTGGGGTCGGAAATGGCAACGGCATAATCCGATTCGGGAAAGGCGGTCGTCAACTTGTTCTTATATTCGGCCGCCAACGCCGTATTGCCGGAACGAAGTGCCATCAGATAGACCTGATAATAGCTCTCCAGCAGATGGCTGTTCTGCGGGAAACGGCGTTCCAATTCCTCAAACGCTTCGACAGCCAGCGGGATGTCTTCCAGCTTGTCTTTGTAAATCATTGCCATGTTATACAGTCCGTCCTCGATAATCACGTTGGAAGCGTCGATGTCTTCCGGCGTCATGGGGAGCTGTTGCAGGTAATATTCGCGCGTCTTGGGGTCGTCAGCGGCGACAGGTTCCAATCCCGCCTCCAACGAAGAATCAGCGGGTGCGCCTTCTGGGTTTTCTGCCTCGTCAGCCATCAGGTCGTCCGGGTTTTCGTCGAAAGTTGACATCTCCTTCTTCCGCCTGCGCCAGTTGTCTTCCAGCGGACGCCGCCCCCACTTGCGTTGGAAAGCGGTCTTGCCCTGCGCCACCGCCTGCGCATTATAGAAATAGAAGCTGCTCCCGCCCGTCGTTGTCGGCAGGGTGATGCCGCCCAGTTCCGTGCCCGGACGGTCGATGCCCGTTCCCTTCGCCTCCTGTTCGGCGAGATACGCCTCTTTCTCTGCCAACGCCTTTGCCTCCTCTTCCTCCTTCTTCACCTGTTCGATGATTTTGTCGATGACGGCAAACCGCTCCGCTTCGGGCATCTTCGCCAGCCGCTGCAAACTGTCCTGTAAATGGACAGCCTCGACATGCACAACCAGCTCGTCCAATACGGCAGAGAGTTTGGAAACCCGCTCATAGTCCTTGTATTCTTTCTGGATACCCGCCAGCGCACCGCTGAAGTTCGGTTGCGCCTTCACATAATCGCGTTTCTGGAAATAAAGGTCGCCCAGCTTGATTTGGCAGATGGCTTTGTCCAGTCCGTTTTGCGTGCTCTTCTCCACGCCCAGCTCATAGTTCTTGATGGCGTTTGCGGTGTCTTCGCGGCTTAAGTAGACGTTCCCCAGCGCATAATAGACTTGGTCGAGCAGGTCTTTGTTCTTGCTGCTCTTCGCCATCCGCTCCAGCCGTTTGACAATCTTCTGATAGTCGCCACCGGTAAACACCTCCGTTTGGCGGATGCGGGCGGCAAACTCCAGTTCATAAGGAGGATTCGCCTTGATGACCTGCCCGAACATCTGGTAAGCCAATCCGTATTGTTCCTGTTCCGTGTATAGCTGTCCGAGCAGGTACTTCATCCGGGCGCGTTGCTTGCGGTTCGGTTCGGCCTTGATAGCCGTCTTGAAGTAGGGAACCGCCTCTTCATATTTTTTGTTTTTCACCAAATAGTCGGCGTAAACCGTCGCATACAACTCCAGTTGACGGCGCGGAATGCCGTTGGTGTTCAGCTTTCCTAAAATGTCTTCCGCCTCGTAATACCATGCCATCTCCGAGTAGCAGCGCGCCTGCCAGAGCTTGGCTTCAGCAACCACCTCCTCGTCTTGCGCGTAATGGCGGGCGATGTAGGAAAAGGTGGCGGAGGCTTGCAGGAAGTCGGCGTTATAAAACTGTGCCTGCCCCATCATGAGCCAACATTTCTTCAGGAACGGGTTGTATTCCTCCTGCTCTTGCCACGCCCGTTGCTTCGGGTCGTTGCGCCAGCCGGGTTTCTTTTTGGGCTTTGCCTTGATGGAGTGCAGTTTGATGGCTTTGTTGCTCTTCTCGATGGCGCGGTCGAAAGGGCCTCCTGTCTCTTGCTTGTCTTTGGGTTGGGCACTAATCGGATACATCAAGATCAGGTCGGAATAGCTCTCCTTGTAGTTGTTCTGCATATCGAGCAACGCCTCGTCAAACGAAGTCTTCCCGTTGAAGTAAATATTGAAACGGGAGTTGAAAGCATGGTAGAAGCGCGTCACCTTCGTGTTCTTCTGCGTGCTGCAAGAAAAAAGAAGCGTGAGCAGCGCCAAGCAAAGGAAAGGAGGAATGTATCTGTTGACTTTTACCATGCTTCTATTCTATTCATCA
>CALUTX010000052.1 GCA_944323815.1 uncultured Parabacteroides sp.
CCGAAGCCGCCCTGTTGCGCGAAGCACAGTTTAAGGCGCAAGCCTTGATTCCGAACAGCGGTATGGTTTCGACCAATGATTTGGTTGAGCCGAACGAACTCCCGCAGATTCACCCGAAGAATAAAAAAGACATTGGTGACCGGCTGGCTTATCAAGCCTTGGTCAAGACCTACGGCTATACAGGCATTGCGGCAGAAAGTCCTTCATATAAAGAGATGACGGTCGAGGGAAACAAAGCCATTGTCCGCTTCGACCATGCGGAGCAAGGTTTCAGCCCGTGGATAGGCATCGAAGGGTTTGAGGTGGCAGGAGCCAATAAAGTGTTTTATCCCGCCAAAGCAGAGTTGGGAAAGAAAAACAATGAGATCGTGGTTTCTTCACCGAAAGTCAAGCATCCGGTGGCTGTCCGCTACTGTTTCCGCAATTTCCAAATCGGTAATTTGAAGAATCACCGTAACTTGCCCGTGATACCCTTCCGGACAGATAATTGGTAAAAGAAAAAATGGGAAGAAACGGATGTAGGGGAATCATCGGTTCCCGTACATCCGTTCGTAATAGGTCATATAGTCGCCACCAGTGATGGCTTCTACCCATGCTTGGTTCTCCAGATACCAGCGAACAGTCTTGACAATGCCCACCTCAAATGACGTCTCGGGCGTCCAGCCCAGTTCGTTCGTGATTTTAGTCGGGTCGATGGCATAGCGCTGGTCGTGCCCCAAGCGGTCGCGCACGAAGGTAATCAAGTCGTCGTTAATCCAATCGATGCGCGGTAGCCCGTCTTCTCCCAACTCCTTTTTCTTGAGAACTTGGCGGTAGGCAGGTTCTTCGGTCATGAGTTGACGGATGGTCTGAATAATCAGTCGGACGATTTCGATGTTCTGCTTCTCGTTGTGTCCGCCTACGTTGTAGACTTCGCCGGTGCGCCCCCGATGCAGTACGAGGTCGATGGCTTTGCAGTGGTCTTCGACGTAGAGCCAGTCGCGCACGTTCGTCCCGTTGCCATAGACCGGAAGCGGTTTACCCTCGAGGATGTTTTTGATGACCAGCGGAATCAGCTTTTCGGGAAAATGATACGGCCCGTAGTTGTTCGAGCAGCGGGTGATGCTGACTGGCATCTTGTAGGTTTCGGCGTATGCCTTTACAAACAGGTCGGCACTCGTCTTCGAAGCACTGTACGGGCTGCGCGGGTCAAGCGGAGTCGTTTCGGTGAAATAGCCTTCGGCGCCTAAACTGCCATAGACCTCATCGGTCGAGACCTGATGGAAGCGGACGTCCGTGCGCCAAACCGGATAACCATCTTCCCCTTTACCCGTCACCCATGCGCGGCGGGCAGCGTCCAATAGGTTTTGCGTCCCCAAGATGTTGGTTTGCAGGAACAGTTGCGGATTCTCGATGCTGCGGTCTACGTGGCTCTCTGCCGCGAAGTTGACAACATAATTGAAAGAATAGATGGCAAACAACCGGTCTGCTAACTCGCGGTCGCAGATGTCCCCTTTGACGAAGATACACCGTTTGCCGTCGATGTCGTCCGCGATGGTTCCCAAGTTACCGGCGTAGGTCAGGAGATCCAAGACGACGATTTGTATATCCGTATATTTTGCCAGCATGTATTTGATGAAGTTGGCGCCAATGAAACCGGCTGCGCCTGTCACTAAGTATGTTTCCATTTTAATATAGGGTTAATAGGTGAAATTGATTTCCGCCGCCTCAAGCAGCGGGGCTTTTTGGTCTTTCTCCGAGAGGTTGAGCGAATGCGGGTCCGTAATCCGCCAGTCGATGCCGATGGTCGGGTCGTCGAACCGGATACCCCGTTCGCAAGAGGGGGCATAGGGATTGTCTACCTTGTAAGTAAAAATCGCCTCTTCGCTGAGCACATGGAACCCATGCGCGAACCCTTGCGGGATGAACAACTGCCGTTTGTTTTCGCCCGAAAGCTCGACGGCGACGTAACGCCCGAAGGTGGGAGATCCTTTGCGGATGTCGACTGCCACGTCCAGCACGCACCCTTTGATGACGCGCACCAGCTTCGACTGCGCGTAAGGGTTCAACTGGTAATGCAGTCCCCGCAGTACGCCGCGCGAGGAGCATGACTCGTTGTCCTGCACGAACGTCACATCTTTTATATGCGCATCAAAATCCATTTTCCTCCAAGCTTCCATAAAATAGCCGCGCGCATCGGCAAATACTTTCGGCTCGATAATCCAAACACCCGGTATCTCTGTTTCTATGTAATTCATATCTGTATGGTTTGCTAACGATTGGCAAAGTAACTTCTTTTTCCTTAGTTCTCCAAACCTCTTTGCAAACAAAAAGCGCGGGAAAGGCTTGCATATTCCAAATATATTCCCTTTCTTTGCACCGCAAAACGCAAACGGTTCCTTGGATGAGTGGCTTAGTCAGCGGTCTGCAAAACCGTTTACGGCGGTTCGAATCCGCCAGGAACCTCTCTCTTTTGGCATAACGGTACCTTGGATGAGTGGCTTAGTCAGCGGTCTGCAAAACCGTTTACGGCAGTTCGAATCTGCCAGGTACCTCTCTTTTGCGCCGATAAACCGGCATATAATTCCCCTTTGAAAAGAAAAAAGAAATGAACATCTATGTAAAGACGTGGCGTGCCGCGTCTCCTTTCACGCATCAGTCAAACAACCACACGTGAAGGAAGACGCGGCACGCCACGTCTCTACAATTCGGATAGGTTTACAGATAAACAGGCGAAAACTCCATTTTCAGTGCATGAGCAATACGTAGGAAACTGGAAAGTTGGATGTCTGTTTCCCCTTTTTCAATGCGGGCGATGTAGCTTCTTGCCGTGCCTACTTTCTGTGCAAGTTCGACTTGTGTCATTTTTAGTTCCTTGCGTCTGTCGC
The DNA here is from genome assembly GCA_944323815.1 of uncultured Parabacteroides sp. Lineage (GTDB taxonomy): Bacteria > Bacteroidota > Bacteroidia > Bacteroidales > Tannerellaceae > Parabacteroides. The sequence goes on from CALUTX010000052.1 coordinate 2,868, forward strand.
GCAAAATCACACCATAATAATATGCCTGTGCTTTTTCTTCAAAAGCCTTTCGGGGGGCTGTGCCTGGTGCACCGTATTTTGCGGTCAAAACACTTTCTGCATTTGTGAGTTTGCTTTCGTCAATCTTCATCATATAATAATCCTCCAAGTATTTTTTCTGCTGTTCTTAATTGTTTCTTATAGTCCTTTGTAGATTTCTTCATAAATGCATTGAGCAAAATGATTTTAGTAGCCAGTATCACATTGGGGTTATCCATTGTGAACACGATTGTGCGATATTCGTTATTGCCGATGGAAACACGCATTTCGTACAACTCTGTATTCTCTAAATGTTTGATAAACTTTGCCGATACCACGTATTCTGTTTTGACAATACTTATAACATAGTCAAATTTGTTTTGGACTTGTAAGGGAAGTTCGTTGTAAAATCGAGTAAATTCTTTTGTCCAAAAAACATCCCTAATATACTCATTGTTCTTTTTCATGCGACAAATGTATCTGATTAGATGCAAAAAAGCAAGCAAGTATATGACTATTTTATGTATTTTGATGAGTGATATTATTTACTGACGGGACGATGCTTCCTGTTTCAAATATTCCGTCGGGGTCTTTCCGTACTGTTTTTGGAAGCAGGTCGAGAAGTAGGCGGGTGAGGAGAAGCCCACTTGATAAGCGATTTCGTTGATGCGGTTTTCACCTTGTTGCATCAGGGAGATGGCTTTCTTCAACCGTGTGATGCGGATGAAATCGTTGGGCGAGAGGCCGGAGAGGCCTTTTATTTTGCGATACAGGTTGGAGGTGCTCATGTGCATTTCGCCTGCCAATACCTCGACCGAAAGAGCCGGTTGGTTGAGATGCGTTTCCAGATAGGTGTTTAGTTTGTTCAAAAAAAGGTCGTCCGCCGCGGAAACTGCCAGTGACCGGATAGGAGTTTGTGGCTTTTCGAGATAGGCTTTGCCCAGCTGTTCGCGACTTTTCAGCAGGTTATTTACTTGGGCAAGGAGCAGTTCGATGGAAAAAGGCTTCTCCATGTAGGCGTCGGCACCGGTGTTCAGCCCTTTCAGGCGCGACTGCAAGTTGTGTTGCGCGGTGAGCAGGATGAAAGGAATGTGGCTGATGCTGACATCGTTTTTCACCTCGTTGCAAAGTTCGAAACCATCCATCAACGGCATCATGACATCGCTGACGATGAGGTTGACGGTCTGTTGGCGGATGAACGCAAGTGCCTCTTTCCCGTTGGCCGCCTCTGCCACTTGGTACTGTTCGGCAAGTTCGCGGGCGATGAACCGGCGCATCTCCTCTTCATCTTCGACGATGAGGATAACGGGCCGTGCGTTTTCCGACAGGGTAACGGGCGAAAGCGGAGCGGGTGTCGTTTCCGTTTCCTCTTGTGATTCGGGCAGGCTGAGGACGAACTGATTCAACCCCTCCGCCGTTTGCCGATAGGCGAGCGTCCCGCGGTGGAACTCGGCCAATGATTGCGCCAGCGAAAGCCCGATGCCGCTTCCCTCTTTGTTTTGAGTTTCTTTTGAACGATAGAACGGATTGAAAATGTGGGGCACTTCGTCGGCGGGGATCAGCGGCCCGTCGTTGGTGACACGTATGGTAAACTGCCGTTTCTCGCCGGCCGGCGGCAGCAGGTCGATTCGGATTTGCTTGTCGGAATACTTCAGGGCGTTGCTCAGCAGGTTGTTGACGATTTTGGCAAAAGCCTCGCGGTCGATGCTTGCCTCAAAAGGAATCTCTGGTAGTTTGACCGTGAAACTTTTGTTCTCCTTCTCGAAAGCCGGGCGGAAAGGTTGCAGGAGGGTTTCGAGCCAAAGCACCACGTCGGTTTTCGTGTAATTCAATTTGAATCCGCGACTTTCGGTCTTGCGGAAGTCCAACAGCTGGTTGCTGAGGTCGAGCAGTCGCTGGGTGTTTTTTTCGATGATTTGCAAGTTCTCTTGCGTGGCAGGCGTGCCGTCGCCCGAACGGAGAATCTTCTCGAGCGGTGCTTTGATGAGCGTGAGCGGCGTGCGAATTTCGTGCGTAATGAAGGTGAAAAACTGGATTTTGGCATTGTACAGCTCCTTTTCCTTCTGGTTTTCAAAAAGGGCTTGGTCTACGCGATGTTTCTCTTCCAGTTGCGCTTTTTTGTAGTTATACCAAAGGACGATCAGCAGAACCGTCAGAAACGCGTAGATAAGGAACGCCCATCCGGTAGCCCAGAACGGCGGCGTAACGATGATGCGCAATGTAGCCTCATTGTTTTGCCATGTTCCATTGCTATTAGTCGATTTTACCCGGAAGGTATAATTCCCCGGCGAGAGGTTGGCGAAGGTGACATCTCGGTTTTGGTGCATGTAGACCCACTCTTTGTCGCTTCCCTCCAAGCGGTAGGCATACTGGATGGCGTCGGGCGACGTATAGCTCAACGCGACGTATGACAGGGTGAATGTCGATTGGTTGTAAGGCAGTTTCAATTCGCCCTGTTCACGAATGGCACGGATGTTATACGAAGGGTCGTTTGCCTGTTTGCCCTGCCTTTCGATACGGGTGATGTAGAGCGGAGGGGTATAGGTGTCTTTTTTAAAATCGGTGGGGTTGAAAGCAATCATCCCGTTGATGGTACCCATGTAGAATGTCCCGTCGGGCGCTTTATAGGCGGAACTGTAATTGAACTGTGTTTCCGGAAGCCCGTCTGTATAGGAAAACGTTTTCATGGCTTGCGTTTCCGGGTCGAAGCGGACAAGCCCGTTGGCGGTTGTCATCCAGAACAGCCCGTCGTTGTCTTCCAGCATGCGGTAGACGATGTTGCTGGGCAATCCGTTTTCGACCGTGATGCGGGGAGCGAACGAGTCGGTTTGCCGGTTGTAGAGCGAAAAGCCGTAGACAGTGGAAACCCAAATGCGCCGCCGGGAGTCTTCAAATATGGAGGTAACACTGTTGTCGCCGATGGCGTCCGGACGTATCCGGTCGGCGGTATAATGATGCAGTTTTTGGGTCAATGGCGTGTAACGGTAGGCCCCGCTGGTGGTCGCTATCCAAATATCCCCTTGCGAGTCTTGATAGATTTGGCGTACCATCGAACGGATTTCGGGGCACCACGCCGTGAAGCGTTTTTCCTTTTTGTGGAAACAGGTCAGTCCGGCAACCGTTCCAATCAGAAATTCGTCATCGGAAAGCTGGCAGAAACAGAGCACGAAGTCGGACGGCAATTGCTGGTGCGTGTTGGTATGCGTGTAGCGTTTCACCACTTTTCCGCTCGGGATGTCCAGCAGGTCGATGCCGGTATTGAATGTCCCCACCCAAAGTTTATCTCCGTCTGCCAGCAGGCCGTGGATGTTGGTGGCAGAGAGCGGATGGTGCGGATTGCTGCGGGAATAGTTCGTGATTCGGCGGGACGCCGGGTTATAACAGTTAATCCCATTATCCTCCGTACCCAGCCAAATGTTCCCGAATTGGTCCGGACAGATTTCGCGGACGGCGTTACCCAGCATTTCCGGGTAGGTCTTTCCGCCGATGAAGTAGCGGAACGGGAAGTACCGTTTGGGCAGGTAGTTGACCCCTCCGAAAAAGGTGGTTGCCCAGATGCCCCCCTCGCGGTCTTGCGTGATGGAGTAGACGGCATTGTCCGAAATCGTATATTCGTTGGTGAGCGATTTTTGCAAGTGGGTGATGGAGCGGGTCGCCCAGTTCAGTATGTAGATGCCCGATTCGGAGGCAATCCAAAAGGTATGCGTTCCCGTCTGCGTGATGTCGCGCACTTGAATGTCCGGGATGAGGGTCTCCGTCGTTTGTTGTTTCCAATCGTAATATTTGAGTCCGGCGCGGTCTGTGCCCACCAAAACCCCCTGATGGGGCACGAGGCAGAGCGTGGAGAGGCTGACTGGTCTTTTCTTTTCTTCTTCGGTCAATACCGTGATGCGGTCGAAGCAGTCGCTCTCCGGTTGGTAGTCGTAGAGATTGGACAGTCCGGCAATGAGCGGCGTGCCCGACTCGGTCACGGTGATGTCGAGCGGGTAAATTACTTCCCCTTCCGGATACGAACGGGGCGGGGCATTGCCCGATTGCGGATAGCAGACGATTTGACTGTTACTGATCATCCACAAATTTTTCTCCCGGTCTTCGGTGATGAAATGAAAGAGGGGGGAAATCTGGAGGCTGTCGGGGAAGACGAGCGGATGGAAGCGGTCTGTTTGGTAATCATAATAGCAGGTATTTGAAAACGTACAGACCCAAAGTCGGTCGGCCGTATCTTCGAAAAGGCTGACAATCCGGTCGTTCGACAGGCTGGCCGAGTCGTTTGAATTGTGCCGGTACGTGCGGAAATGATACCCGTCGAAGCGGTTCAATCCGTCGTCCGTGCCGAACCACATGAAGCCTTGCCGGTCTTGCCATGCGCAGTAGACCGTATTGTGCGAAAGCCCCTCTTTGTTGGTATAGTGTCGGAAATAGAAATCGTGTACCTCTTCCCCAAAGGAAACAAGCGGTTGGAATATGCCGATGATTCCGATTAGAATGGTTAGAAATAGCTTCATATACGGTCGCTCCTCATTGCCCATGTCGCAAAAATAGGCAAAAAAACGGTAGAACGGCGGATTTCTTATCGATTTTGATTGATAATTGAAAACTTCTGGTTGAAATGTAAAGGGACGATAATCCGCTTTCCGTTATATTTGCAAACAAAAAATCTAATTTCACGAATGGAAAAGAAAATGCGAAGGAAAAGTCTATTTCAATGTTTGCTGGCGGGTAGCTTGTGTTTCCTGCCGGGAATGTTTGTCGGGGCGCAGGAGATGTACCGGAACCCGGTGATTAATTACAGCCTGCCCGATCCGACGGTGATCAAGGCAAACGACGGTTATTTTTATTTGTATGCGACGGAAGACATCCGGAACACGCCGATTCACCGCTCGCGGAACTTGGTCGACTGGGAAGAAATCGGTACGGCGTTTACCAACGAAACACGCCCGACGTTCGAGCCGAAAGGCGGATTGTGGGCACCGGACATCAACTACATCGGAGGGCGATATGTCTTGTATTACTCCATGTCGGTCTGGGGAGGCGAATGGACGTGCGGCATCGGTGTCGCCACGGCCGACAAGCCGGAAGGACCTTTTACCGATCACGGGGCGTTGTTCCGTAGTAACACGATTCAGGTGCAAAATTCCATCGATCCCTTTTATATCGAAGAGGGGGGCAAGAAATACCTCTTTTGGGGAAGTTTTCACGGCATTTATGGCATCGAGTTGTCCGACGACGGGCTTTCCGTGCGTGCCGGGGCGGAGAAACGGCAGGTGGCCGGGACGGCTTACGAGGGTACTTATATCCACAAGCGGGGCGGCTATTATTATCTGTTTGCTTCCGTCGGAACGTGTTGCGAGGGGTTGAAGAGCACTTATACGACGGTGGTAGGCCGTTCGGAAAACCTCTTCGGGCCGTATGTGGACAAGCAGGGACGGCCGATGATGGAGAACCATCACGAGGTGCTGATACATAAGAACGATGCCTTTGTCGGGACGGGGCATAACTCGGAGATTGTCACGGACGATGCAGGAAACGACTGGGTGTTCTACCATGCCGTGAGCCGGGCAAATCCGACGGGGCGCGTCTTGCTGATGGACCGTGTGCGCTGGACGGACGGTTGGCCCGAAGTTACAGGGAACGAGCCTTCGTCGGAAGCTGAGGCGCCTGTTTTTCATACTGACAAGAAATAATATTCATTATAAATACAGATAACTTATCATGAAGAAAATCATTTTGACATGTTGCGCCTTGGCCCTTACACTGAGCATGGCGCAAGCGCAGTGGAAACCTGCGGGAGACAAGATTAAGACGCAATGGGCGGAGCAGGTAAATCCGTCGAACGTGTTGCCTGAATATCCGCGTCCACAGTTAGAACGTGCCGATTGGCAAAACTTGAACGGCGAATGGGAGTATGCCATCAAGCCTGCGGGCGAAGCAGAGCCTGCGGCTTTCGACGGGAAGATATTGGTGCCTTTCGCGGTCGAGTCATCGCTTTCGGGTGTGCAGAAAGAGGTGGGCGAACAGAACGAGTTGTGGTACAAACGTACCTTCTCCATTCCGTCTGCTTGGAAGAATAAAGATGTGCTATTGAATTTCGGTGCGGTCGACTGGAAGGCGGATGTGTTCGTGAACGATGTGCTGATTGGTTCGCACAAAGGGGGATACACGCCGTTTTCGTTCAACATTACCCCTTATCTGACCGGGCGCAACAACCAGAAGTTGGTCGTTCGCGTGTGGGACCCGAGCGACAAAGGGTATCAGCCGCGCGGCAAACAGGTGAAAGAACCGGGAAGCATTTGGTATACGCCCGTAACCGGTATCTGGCAGACGGTTTGGCTGGAACCGGTGGCCGCTGCGCATGTGACCTCGGTCAAGTCTATTTCGAATATTGACAACGGGACGCTGGCTGTAACCGTAGGGGCTACCTGCCCGGAAGCTATCGTGACCGTAAACCTGTTGGATAAAGGGCAGGTGGTAGCTTCAGCCAAAGGTACGCAGGGGAACGAACTCCGCTTGGCGGTCAAGAACCCGACGCTTTGGAGTCCATCGAATCCCTATTTGTATGACATGACGGTCTCTCTGTCAAAAGGCGGCAAGGTAGTAGACGAGGTGAAGTCGTACACCGCTTTCCGGAAAATCTCGACCAAACGGGATGCGCAGGGGATCATGCGTATGCAGCTGAACAACGAGAACCTGTTCCAATATGGCCCGCTCGACCAGGGTTGGTGGCCCGACGGACTTTATACGGCTCCGACCGACGAAGCGTTGCTTTATGACATCCAAAAGACAAAGGATTGGGGCTTCAACATGATTCGCAAGCATGTGAAGGTCGAACCGGCACGTTGGTATTACCACTGCGACAAAGAGGGAATCTTGGTATGGCAAGATATGCCCAGCGGGGATCATGGTTCTTACCTTTGGGAACATCACGTTTACAACGGAGGTAAATACAATGAACGGACAGCTGAATCAAAGGCTAATTACTATCGGGAATGGAAGGAAATCATGGATCTCTGCATCTCCAATCCGTGTGTAGTCGTTTGGGTACCTTTCAACGAGGCTTGGGGGCAGTTCGACACGAAAGAGGTAACGGCTTGGACGGAGGCTTACGACCCGTCGCGCTTGGTCAACCCGGCAAGCGGTGGAAACCATCGTCCTTGTGGCGACATACTGGATTTGCATAACTATCCGGCACCGGATATGTTCCTCTTCGACCCGCAGCGTGTCAATGTATTGGGTGAATATGGCGGTATCGGGATGCCGGTCGAGGGGCATTTGTGGTGGAACAAACGCAACTGGGGCTATGTCCAGTTTAAGAATAGCGACGAGGTGACAGCCGAATATGTCAAGTATGCCGAAATGCTGAGAAACTACGTACCACTGGGTTTCTCTGCGGCTGTTTATACCCAGACCACCGATGTGGAAGGCGAAGTGAACGGATTGATGACCTACGACCGGAAGGTGATTAAAATCAATGAAGCAGAGGTTAAGCGAGCCAATCAGTCTGTTATTAATGCGTTAAGTAAATAAGAGATGAAGCGTATCAGTTTGACTATCGTATCTTTACTCCTGTGCGTGGCGGCCTCGTGGGCTTTGCCACGTGCGGAGTACCCGCGTCCGCAGTTCGAACGGGCGGATTGGGTGAACCTTAACGGGACATGGACTTGCTCGTTCGACTTTAGCGGTTCGGGTATGGAACGGGAGTTCTACAAGTCGAAAGGGTTCGACAAGCAAATAACGGTGCCTTTCTGTCCGGAGAGCAAGCTGTCCGGCATCGGTTACACGGACTTTATCGAACATTTTTGGTATCAGCGTTCCATCTTCATCCCGCAGGAGTGGACGGGGAAAAATATCCTGCTGCATTTCGGAGCGGTCTATTATAAATCGGAAGTGTATATCGACGGTGTGCTGGCAGACCGCCATTTCGGGGGAACTTCTTCGTTTACGGTTGATATTACTTCGCTTGTGAAGCCTGGCAGCACGCACAGCTTGGTGGTGTATGCCGAGAGCGACGTGCGCGGTGCGCAGCAACCGGCCGGAAAACAAAATTTGCAATATGCGTCGTATGCCTGCAACTATACGCGGACGACTGGTATCTGGCAAACGGTCTGGATGGAAGCGGTTCATCCCGAAGGGTTGCAGTCGGTGCAGCTTCTGCCGGACATCGACCAGCAGCAACTGATTGTCCGTCCCCGTTTCTACAGAGAATTGGGCGGCAAGCTGCAAGTGACGTTGAAAGATGGCGACAAGGTGGTTGCCAAAGAGACGGTTTCGGCCAGCTCACTTGCCTCGGTCGTGTTGCCGGTCAAGAAGATGAAGACTTGGAGCCCGGAAAGCCCCTTCCTCTATGACTTGGAATACAAGGTGATGGACAAGGTCGGAAATGTGGTCGACGAGGTGAAAGGCTATGCCGGTATGCGGAAAGTACACATCGAAGGAAACAAAATTTATTTGAACAACAAGCCTTATTATCAACGTTTGGTCTTAGACCAAGGCTTCTATCCCGACGGTATCTGGACGGCTCCGAGTGACGACGCGCTCAAGAAAGATATCGAGCTGTCGATGGCGGCAGGCTTCAACGGCGCCCGTTTGCATCAGAAAGTGTTTGAAGAACGCTTCTATTATTGGGCAGACAAGTTGGGCTATCTCACGTGGGGCGAGGCCTCCAGCTGGGGGATGGACTGCAACGACGTTGTGACGGCGCGTAACTTCATCAGCGAATGGTGTGAAATCGTGGAGCGCGACCGCAACCATCCGTCGCTCCTGATTTGGACGCCGACCAACGAAGAGTTCTGGCCCGACCGCGTGCAGTATCCGCGCCTGATGCAAGACCTCTACAAGGTGACGAAGATGATCGACCCGACGCGCCCCTTCCACGGTGCGAGCGGCGGTACGCACATCGCGACCGACATCTGGACCGTCCACAACTACGAGCAAGACCCTGCCAAGCTGAAAGAGCAGCTCTATAACGGCGGCAAACTGATGCAGGCACCCAAATGGGAAATCCAGTTGATGCCGAAGAACATCGGCTACAACGGATTGAAATATACCGACCAGTATGTTTTTCCGGAATATAAGAAGGATATGCCTTACCTGATTGACGAGTTTGGCGGTATCAAATGGAATCCTTCGCAGCAGATGGAACGCGCACAAAACGTTTCGTGGGGATACGGCGAGCCGCCCCGTTCGCTCGAAGAGTTTTACAGCCGGTTGGAAGGACTGGTCGACACGGTTCTTTCCCTGTCGGGAGACATCTGGGGCTATTGCTACACGCAGCTGACCGACGTGGAGCAGGAGCAAAACGGCATCTACTACTACGACCGTACGCCCAAGTTCGACATGAAACGCATCCATGCGATTTTCAGCAAGACGCCGGAGACGGAAGCAGAGTAGTTAGGAACGCGAGGAAACAGAAACAAGCAGGGGGGATGCAGACCAAACGGCGGTCTGTATCCCCTCTTTTGCTTTGGGGCAAATCCGAATAGGCTTCGGCTAAACGGCTGTACCCGGAAGGGAATCTTTTTGACATGCGGTTGCCATCTTGTTTAACCCAATTATAATCTGTACCTTTGCCAGACAAAAGAAAAACGTATGAAATATAATACAGGAGAAAAGCGGTTGGTTTTGCCCGAATATGGGCGGAACATTCAGAATATGGTGGATTATTGTGTGACGATACAGGACCGGGAAGAACGGAAGCGCTGTGCGGACACCATCATCAATATTATGGGGAACATGTTTCCCCATTTGCGAGATGTGAATGATTTCAAGCATATCCTGTGGGACCATCTGGCGATTATGTCTGATTTCAAGTTAGACATTGACTACCCGTATGAAATTGTGAAAAAAGAGGAGCTGGACACGCGCCCGCCCCGTTTGCCCTACAACAATTCGCGGATACGGTACCGTCATTACGGGAAAACGCTTGAACACTTGATTCAGAAGGCAACAGCGTTTGAACCGGGGCCGGAAAAAGACCAATTGGTGCGCCTGCTGGCGACGCAGATGAAGAAGTCTTTTTTGACATGGAACAAGGAGTCGGTGGACGACCGAAAGATTTTCAAAGACTTGGAAGAGCTGTCGGAAGGGCAAATCGTGCTGAACGAGGAGGAGTGCAAATTGCTGGACAGCCGAGAGATCTTGGCACGTAATAATACGGCCAACAACAATAACAACAAGAAGAATAAGAAAGGGCGATGAGTTCATTTGTCATAGAAGGCGGTTATCGTTTGTCCGGCGAAATCACTCCGCAGGGTGCGAAGAATGAAGCGCTGGAAGTGATTTGTGCGACCTTGCTGACGCCGGAGGAGGTGACCATTCACAATGTCCCGGATATTTTGGATGTCAACAATTTGATTCAATTGTTGCGTGATATGCGGGTCAAGGTGAAGCATCCGGCGGTCGGGACGTATGTGTTCCAGGCGGACGAGGTGGACTTGAATTATTTGGAAACGGAGGAATTTTTGCGCCGTTGCGCGTCGTTGCGCGGGTCGGTGATGATTGTCGGGCCGCTGGTCGCCCGTTTCGGTAAAGCATGGTTGTCGAAACCGGGGGGCGACAAAATCGGAAGAAGGCGATTGGACACGCATTTCATCGGTATACAGAAGCTGGGTGCTACTTTCCGTTACGACACGG
>CALUTX010000053.1 GCA_944323815.1 uncultured Parabacteroides sp.
GATGTGGAAGTCGTCAGCACCTGTACGGATATGGCAGAAGCCAAACGCTATCTGGACGAAAAGAAGGCTTACGGCATTCTCTATTTCCCGGAATCGTTCAGCAAAGAGGTTTACCGCGGCGAACAGGCAACTGTTTCCCTCTACTGCGACATGAGCAGTTTGCTGTTTTACAAAGCCTTCCTGCTGTCCGCGACAGAGGTCTCGCTCGATTTGGGCAGGGAAATCCAACTCAGCCGCCTCTCAAGTAGCTCAGAAAAACAGGACGAGATAACGGTCAACCCCATCCCCTATGAATCGATAACCCTCTTCAATCCACAAAACGGATTCGCCAGTTTCCTCGTCCCGGCGATTCTGATATTGGTTATCCAACAGACATTGGTCTTGGGAATCGGCATGCTGGGCGGAACTGTCCGCGAAGAAAACCGCTTGGAGACACTGCCACAATCGGTAGGTCGTCATTTCCACGGGACGCTGCGCATCGTGTTTGGCAAGTCGCTGACCTACCTGATGATTTACATCCTTGTCTGCATTTGGGCCTTGGCCGTTGTGCCCAAACTCTTCGCATTGCCGCAAATAGGCGACCCGCTGACCCTGCTGCTCTTCGTCTTGCCCTACCTGCTTGCCTGCATCTTTTTCGCCATGACGCTGGCCGGCTTCATGACCACACGCGAATCTCCCATGTTGGTATTTGTATTTACCTCCGTTCTATTTTTATTTATCTCCGGCATATCATGGCCCAAAGAGGCCATTCCTCCCTTCTGGAAAGCCATCGGTTATCTCTTCCCTTCGACACCCGGCATCCAAGGCTTCGTCCGCATCAATACCTGCGGGGCGACATTGAACGAAGTAGCCTTCGAATACCGCATGCTCTGGGTACAAGCCGGCATCTATTTTCTTTCCGCCTGCCTGATTCAACGTCGCGCCCTCGCCCGGCACCTTGCCACCGACTGAACGGGGCATCGCATCCGCCGGAAAAGTTTTTCCGCCGTTTCCCTTTGCCAATCCCTGAATATCATTTATTTTTGTGTCAATTCTCAAGCAAACTTAATTTTTTATACTTATGCAGAACAGACGTGACTTTTTAAAGCGAGCTTCTTTGTTGCTCGCAGGAGGTATGGTGATGCCTCAGTTGTTATCTTCGTGTGCAGGCGGTGGAAGTGCGGCTTCAGGTAAAAACATCGGGCTTCAACTCTACTCGTTAAGAGACCTTGTAAAAGAAGAAGGAATCCAGAAAGTATTGGAAACAGCGGCTAAGATGGGCTACAAGAATCTGGAAACAGCCAGCTATGACAACGGAAAGATCTACGGTGTAGCTCCCTCCGAATTCAAGAAGATGGTAAACGACTTGGGTATGAAGTGCACGAGCGCCCATCTGGGACAGGCTTTCACCAAAGAGAAAGAGGCCGAAGTAATGGCTTGGTGGGACAAGGCGATCGAGGCACACAATGAACTGGGTGTTAAATACATGGTACAACCGTGGATGCCGGTCAACGACCAGACCACGTTGGACGACCTGAAGATGTATTGTGATTATTTCAACACAGTCGGATACAAGACGGCTGCGGCGAGCATCGCTTTCGGGTATCACAATCATAACTTCGAGTTCCGGAAGATTGGCGACCAGCTGATTTATGATTTCTTGCTGGACAATGTAAGTCCGAATCATGTATTCTTCGAGATGGATGTATATTGGGTACAAGTAGGCGGTGGCGACCCGGTCGCTTATCTGAAAAACCGTCCGAGCCAGTTCAAGGCCATCCACATCAAGGATGAAAAGGAAATCGGAGCCAGCGGCAAGATGGACTTCAAACCCATTTTCGACCAAATGTATGCCAACAACGTTAAAGACTGGTACGTTGAAGTGGAGCAATATACCAACAACGACCCGGTTGCCAGCGTACAGCAAAGTTATGATTATTTGAATAAGGCCGATTACGTAAAATAGGCATAGTTTCAGTTTTAGGGTTCGGGCTGTCCGCGTGTCGGACGGCCCTTTTTTTGTCTGTTTACTTCGTCCGCGCCTCCCGGTTTTTCTTTGCAAAAGCAGAGGGGCTGACTCCGAACTGCTTGGTAAAGGCAGACCAGAAATAGGATTGGGAGCTGAACCCGGTCGCGTCCGAAATTTCATAGATTTTCATCTCTCCTTGTAGCAGTAACTCGGCAGCTTTCTTTAGGCGGCTTATTCGAATCAGCTCGTTCGGCGTCAAATCGGATATGGCGCGTATTTTCCGATAGAGCGTAGGGCGGCTCAGATGCATCAAGTCTGCCATCATCGCGACGTCCAAGGCCGGGTCGCTCATGTGATCGTTGATAATATCATTCAGTTTCTCCAAGAAGTTTTCATCCGCTTTGGTATAGGCCATTGATTTCAAGTTAGCAATGGGTGAATTAGAATAAAACTTGCGTATATGCTCCCGGTTAGTTATCAGATTGGATATTTGCGCCATCAACAAATGGGTGGAAAAAGGCTTTTCCAAATAAGCATCGGCACCCAAATCCAATCCTTCCAGACGTGACTGCATGGTATTTTTAGCTGTCAACAAAATAACGGGGATATGGCTGAATTCAAGATCCGTCTTGATCGCTTTAAGCAGGGCGAACCCGTCCATTACCGGCATCATAACGTCGCTGATGACCAGTTGAAAACTGTGTTGTTTCATCAGTTGAATGGCCTCTGCCCCATTAGCAACTATTTGGACATTGTAAGAGGTATTGATTTCTTCCGCAATGAAAATGGCCATCTCTTGGTTGTCTTCGACAATCAAAATGTTCGGACGTGATTCCTCGTAAGTAAACTCCTCCTGCAACGGTCTTTCAAAGGTTGTTTCCGCTTCCGGCTGGATAGATTCCAACTGCCGGATAGGTAAAGTCAGACGGAAAATAGTCTGATTCGGATTGTCAGCCAATTCCAACGTGCCGTGGTGCATTTCTGCCAATGAGCGCGCCAAAGGCAACCCCAAGCCTGTTCCGGGCTTGTTCCCGGTATTTTCTTCCAGCCGATAGAAGGGTTCGAATATTTTTTCCCGGGCTTCGGCAGGAATCGGCGTCCCGTCATTGATAAAGTCGATGGAGAAGGTTTCATAATCCATCGACAATTGCATGCGAATCAGGATACTGCCAGCAGCATATTTCATGGCATTGGAAAGCAAATTGCTGAATATTTTGGTCACAGCCTCTTTATCTATGGAGACATACAGTTCCTGCACCGGCAAATCTACGTTCAACAACAAATGATTAGCCGCGGCCGACTCTTGGAACCGGCGCACAGTTTCGGTCAACAGGCCAACCATTTCAACCCGGACAAAATTGAGACGGTATCCCTCGATTTCCGTTTTTCGGAAATCCAGCAACTGATTGACTAGCGAAAGAAGGCGGGAAACATTTTTATCCATCAACGTCAATGATTTGTTTTCCTTTTCTCCGATGTTTGTTGACTGTAAAAGATGTTCGAGCGGATTCTTAATCAGCGTGAGCGGAGTGCGGATTTCATGGGCAATGTTGATGAAGAAGTCAATCTTTGCCTGATAAAGTTCTTTCTCTTTCCTATCTTCAAACAACCGCATTTTATAAGCCATCGCCCGTTTGGTTTTCCTCCGCCAAGACCAAAATATACTTCCGATGGCAATCAAGGCAACAAACAAATAAAGCGCATAAGCCGTTTGAGAAGCCCACCAAGGTGGCAAGATCGTAATATACAATCGTGTCGGCATGTCGCTCCATGCATTGTCCAAATTAGCCGCACACACCTCAAATGTGTAATCACCAGGATGTAATTCGGCAAAATAAACCGTATTCCGTTCTCCAATCGGAATCCATTCTTTGTCCATGTTTCCCATTCGATAGGCATATTGAACGGAACGGGGAGCAATGAAATTAAGCGCAGAAAAGTCGATACTGAACGTAGACTGTTTGTGTGTCAGCGTGACATGCTTGGGAGCAGACTCGGCCGAACGGTTGATGATTTGCTGTTCACGCCGTTCATTTTGGATTTCCAGACTGCCAATGTGGACATTCATCTGCTCTGCCACCGGGGTAACCTCTTTGGGGTCGAAGTGTATAAAACCTTTCACGGAGCCAAAATAAAAATTCCCTTCGCTATCCTTGAAAGCGGAGTTCTCATTAAACTGGCGAGTAATTAAACCATGCGACTCGGTGTAAGTCGTGATTTTCCCTGTTTGTGCCTCCAGCGAAACCAAACCGTTGGCGGTACTGATCCAAAGATGGTCCTCTTCGTCCGGCAAAATCCGAAACGCCACATTACTCGGCATCCCGTTCTTGACCGTATAATGCAACGACTCACCAGTTTGAAAATCATATTTGATCACCCCTTCAATGGTCGCAAACCACATGTTTCCCGTTTTATCTTCGCAAGCATCATTCACGAAATTATGGCGTTGCGTGTTCAATTTATCATAAGGGAGATACATTCCCGTATTGCTAATCGGATTATAATAGAAACTACGGTTAAACATTCCTACCCAAACCCGCCCCAAACGGTCTTCGTAAATACAGTTGACAGAAAAAGGGGGAAACTGCGGCGCGTACCGGAAACAGTCATTCAAGAAATCATATTTATAAACTCCGTCATCCGTCCCGACATAAATCTGTCCCTCCTGCAATACCTTTATACAGCGGACTGCACTGTTTTTGGCGGTCAAAGAGTCTTTCAACAAACTATAATGCTTGATTACTTTCCGGGTTCGGATATCCATCAGGTCAATGCCATGAATCACATGCCCAATCCAAAGCCGGTCGCCCGATGCAGCCAATCCCCGTATGTTGGTGTGCGATAACCCGTTTCCTCCGGGAACGGGTTGATAGTTGGTGAACGTGCCTGTCTTTTTCTCCAAACAATTAATGCCGGCATCTTCTGTTCCGACCCAAATATTACCATACATATCGGTACAAATATCCCGAATGACCTCACCCTTCATGGCATGTGTTCCTTCTTGCGGATAATAGACATGGAAAGGGCGGAACGGCGAATAATAATTCAACCCGTTTTGATGGAAACAAATCCAGATTCCGTTTTCCCGATCTCGGCAGAAAGCCGAAATAAAATGGCTTGAAAGCGCGTGCGGATCTAACGGGTCTTGCCGGACTCGTTTGCATTCGCCTGTGCGGATTTGGTAGATAAACAACCCCGAGTCAGTCCCAATCCAAAGTTCGTCTTCATCCTTTTCCAGAAAGCTGTTGATAAGTATCGTCAGCCGGTTGAGTTTTTGTATCTCCAAATCCTGATAATCGCGCGTCGACGGATTGAATATTTTCACATCATCATGCTCATAAGAGACATAAATACGATCCGTGGTAGGCGACGGATACAACATGGAGAGTTTACGGGATGTATGAGGCGAAGAATGGGCAAACAGGTCAAAGGATTCCGTACTCCCGTCTTCCGGATTCAATCGCAAGATACAACCGTCGGCATTACCCATCCAGATGTCGTTATCACGTGTGATACAAAAAGAGGTGTACCGTTGTTTGTCTGCCGGCGCAAAAATACGGAATTGATTGTCTTGCGTGTTATAACGAATCAAATTCCCATCCATCAAAACCCAAAGTTGGTTATCACGGTCGAATTGGAAAATGTCGATGCGCTTGTCTGCCGTAAATGGAAGGTGCCGAAACGATTCCCGCTCGTCGTCATATTGATACAGCCCGGACAAAGTTCCCACCCACAAATCTCCTTTTTGGTCGCATCCCAAACAGGTAATCCAGTTACTGCCCAACGTTTCAGTCACATCCGGATCGTGACGGAAGACCTTGAACGCATACCCGTCAAAACGATTCAATCCGTCTCGCGTTCCCACCCAGATATATCCTTTTTCGTCCTGCACGCAACAAGTCGCCATATTATCGCTCAACCCGTTTTCCACCTGATAATGGCGAAACAGGTAACTGCTGTCGTCTGCTTTGGCAACGCAGACAACCAAGCAGGCAAACAACAATCCTAAAATGTGTTTCCAGTTATTCATTCAACATGTGATTCTGCCCGAAAGTTACAGAAAAAAGCTGGATGGATTTCCATTTCTTGTATCACGGACTTTATAATTTTTCTCATACACCTATTTCCGGACTGAAAATAAGACAAATACAGGAAAGATTGCAACTTGCACAGACGCAAATCCATCCGCTCTCGGCTACCTTTGCCGACAGAGGGAAACACAAATACAAAACATTTATACAATGAATGCACAATTGACAAAACAAAGTTTCAGCACGGCCGTCCAACTCTGCACGATGATGTTCATGCAATATATGTTGAGCGCCGTTTGGTGGGTGCCACTCGCCGCTTATCTTTCACACACACTCAAATTGGAAGTCTATCAAGTTTCATTGGTCTTGAGCGCCATGGCTATCGGTGCGATGGCATCATCTTTTATCGGGGCCATTGCCGACCGCTATTTTGCGGCGGAAAAAATCTTGGCGGTTTTGAATCTGCTTACCGGTATCTTCTTATTGCTGGCAGCCCAGCAGACTACATTTGCCCCATTAATGGCCTGCGTAGTCTTGGCCATGCTTTGCCACATGCCGACGCAGAGCCTGACCAGCACCATCGCAATGAGCCACACGCCTTCCGAACAGTTTCCGCGCATTCGCATGTTTGGCTCGGTGGGTTGGGTGGCTTCCGGCATCTTCAGCGTGATCGCCCTGCATGTCATGCACCTGCCGGCGTTTGACGACACCAACTTGCCGATGTATTGCGGCGCCGCTGTCTGTTTCGTGGCAGCCCTTTTGAATCTCCGCCTGCCGCACACGCCGCCAACGGTAGACCGCAAAGCCGGTATCTCGTTCATGGATGTTACCGGTTTCAGCGCCTTTTCGCTGATGCGCGACAAGAACTACCGCACGTTCCTGATTCTGACATTCCTCACCATCATCCCGTTCAATCTTTACCATGTCTACGGCTCCATGATATTGGCAGACGAACAGGTGCAAAACATCACGGTCACACTTAATTTGGGACAGCTTGCCGAGATGTTCTTCCTCGTCATCACCACTTCCATCTTGGTAAAGACCGGCATCCGCAATACCTTGATATTCGGTATGATTGCACTCGTCGTACGTTATGCTTCCTTTTTCATTGGGGCAGAGACCGGATTACAAAGTTTCTATTACGTCGGCATCTTGGTGCATGGGCTGATTTTCGGGCTTTTCTTTGTGGGCGGACAGGTTTATACGGATAAGGTTGCTTCTCGCTCCATCAAAGCACAAGCACAAGGGTTGCTTTTCTTCCTCGTGTGGGGAGTAGGCTTTTTAATCGGTACGCTCTGGAACGGTTGGCTAATCGGGCTTTTCCGCGACGGAGACAAATGCGACTGGCCTGTGGTCTTCGCGATTTCAACCGTTTTCTCGTTTATCTTGTTGTTATTGTTCATCTTCTTGTTTAAACCTATTGCCATGAAAAAAGATTAATTCTCAATTACTACATATACAACCCAAACATGAAACACAGGGAGGTGTGTCAAAAAAATATTTGACACGCCTCCTTTTTTTATCGCCACTCCGTTTATTTTCTGCTTATCTGCGCTATTATTCTATAATCAACGGCGGTGTTTATACAATCAACAACGCTGATTTTATAAACGGCGTCGCTGATTATACAATTACCGACGTTGATTGAAAAATAGATGCCATCCTACATAGGTTTATCTCCGGGCGGAAACAAGTTTTTCTTTGACAAAGATGTTTTTTCGGCAGATATTGCCTAACTTGCGCCCCAAATTGAATCGAGCAATCCAAGATGAAAGATTTCTTACGCGTTTTAAGACGTTTCGTACCTCCTTACAAGAAATACATGGTGTGGAATATCCTGTTCAACATCCTCTCGGCTTTGTTGAACTTATGTTCCTTTGCCCTGATCATTCCTATCCTGAATATCTTGTTTAAAATCAGTACGGAGACCTATGCCTACATGGATTGGACGTTCGCGCCTTTCTCTCTTGAAGCATGGAAAGCGACGCCGGAATTGTTGAAAAACAATTTTTTCTGGTTCGTTTCTGACCTGATTGAGACACGCGGCGGCTCTTTCACACTCATCGTCTTGGGGCTTTTCCTCATCCTTTCCACTTTCTTGAAGGTGGGAACGATGTGTCTGGCGTTCTTCACCATGATTCCGATTCGGACAGGGGTCGTGCGCGACATCCGCAACCAAATCAACCGGAAAATCACCGAACTGCCGCTCGGTTTCTTCTCCGAAGAGCGGAAAGGCGACATCATCGCGCGCGTATCGGGCGATGTGAACGAAATCGAAACCTCCATCATGAGTTCGCTCGACATGCTTTTCAAAAATCCGATTCTTATCCTGATTTACCTGATTGGCATGATTATCATCAGTTGGCAACTGACGCTGTTCGTCTTTATCCTGCTGCCAATAGCCGGTTATGTCATGGGACAAGTGGGCAAGAAGCTAAAACGCAAATCGTTCGAAGGCCAGC
This sequence comes from uncultured Parabacteroides sp., assembly GCA_944323815.1. Classification (GTDB taxonomy): domain Bacteria; phylum Bacteroidota; class Bacteroidia; order Bacteroidales; family Tannerellaceae; genus Parabacteroides. The sequence continues at coordinate 8,442 of CALUTX010000053.1, forward strand.
AACAATGGGGACTATTGATGAGCCAGATTGAAGAAACGCTCGGCGGGCTCCGCGTCGTCAAGGCATTCAATGCGGAAAAGAAGATACAAGAGCGGTTTGAGAAGAGTAACGATGTCTTCCGCCGACTGACAAACCGCATTTACCGCCGGCAACAGATGGCGCATCCGATGAGCGAATTTTTGGGGACGGTGACCATCGCCATCGTGCTTTGGTATGGCGGTACGCTTATCCTAAGCAGCCACAGCCCGATTGACGCTTCTACGTTTATTTATTACTTGGTGATTTTTTACAGCATCATCAATCCTGCCAAAGATTTAAGCAAATCGGCATACGCCATTCAGAAAGGGTTGGCCTCCATGGAGCGTGTCGATAAAATCTTGCAGGCAGAAACCAATATCCACGACCCGGCACAGCCGAAACCGATTGCATTGAAGGAAAACATCCGCTATACTGACGTGTGGTTCAAATACCAACACGATTGGATTCTAAAAGGGGTGAATCTCGAAATCCCGAAAGGACAGACCGTCGCACTGGTCGGACAATCGGGTTCGGGAAAAAGTACGTTGGTCGACCTGTTGCCCCGATTTTATGACGTGAACGAAGGCAGCATCACCATCGACGGGACCGACATCCGCGACGCAACGCTTTACGACCTTCGCAGCCTGATGGGAATTGTCAACCAAGAAGCTATCCTTTTCAACGATACCTTCTTCAATAACATCGCTTTCGGTGTGGAAGGGGCAACTCTCGAACAGGTACAAGAAGCGGCACGCATTGCAAACGCACACGAATTCATTATGGCAAGTGAAAATGGATATGATACAAATATCGGCGATCGGGGAGGCAAACTTTCCGGCGGACAACGGCAACGCATCAGCATCGCCCGCGCCATCTTGAAGAATCCGCCCATCTTGATTCTGGACGAAGCGACATCGGCGCTCGACACCGAGTCGGAGCGGTTGGTACAAGAGGCATTGGAAAAGTTGATGCAGGGCCGCACGACCATCGTCATTGCCCACCGGCTTTCAACCATCCGCAACGCAGATTTGATTTGTGTCATGCACGAAGGGCAGATTGTCGAACGGGGGCGGCACGAAGAGCTGATTGCTTTAAACGGATATTACAAAAAGCTTTGTGACATGCAAAGTTTCTAATCACATAAAAACATATTGGAATATGAAACGGTATTATCTTGCTTCACTATTGGGATTATTGTTCACGGGATGCAGCCTGCCCGAATTACAGACAAATTCCGCTTTGTCTTATCACTTCAATGCTCCGGCAACTTTGTGGGAAGCCTCTTTTCCGCTGGGTAACGGACGAATTGGGATGATGCCGGACGGCGGCATCGAACGGGAGAACATCGTGCTGAACGAAATCTCGATGTGGTCGGGAAGTAAACAAAATACGGACAATCCACAGGCTTACCGCTCATTGCATACCATCCGACAACTGCTTTTCGAGGGACGGAATGACGAAGCCCAAGAATTGATGTACCAAACATTCGTCTGCAAAGGCGCAGGCAGCGGACACGGAGATGGGGCCAATGTTCCTTACGGGAGTTACCAACTTTTAGGGAACCTCGTTCTGCAATATGATTACAAAGGGAAAAGCGATTCCATTGCTCAGTACAAAAGAGAATTAGATTTGGAAAATGCAATCGCCACCACTACTTTCAAACGAAATGGCATACGATACAAACGGGAATCGTTTACCTCCTTTTCTGATGACATTGGCATTATCCGTTTGACAGCAGATGCCGAACATGCGTTGAATTTCTCTATCGGTATGAACCGTCCCGAACATTTTTCTGTAACAACCGACGGAGAGGATTTGCTCATGCAAGGACAACTGCCCGACGGAGTGGATACATTGGAAATGAAGGGAACGCGCTATGCCGCACGAGTTCGTGTGCTGTTACCCAAAGGAGGCCGTATTTTGGCCGGAGATGCTGCCATTTCCGTACAAGATGCATCCGAAGCCCTGTTGCTCGTCGGCCTTGCAACTGATTATTTCGACAAAGATATTGACGGCAAAACTAACTTCTTACTGGCAAATGCAGCGAAAAAGGATTTTAATCTGCTTAAAACAGAGCACATCAAAGCATATCGCTCTTTATTTGGACGAGTGGAACTCGATTTAGGACGTTCCGGCCGGGAATCGCTGCCAATGGACGAACGATTGGAAGCTTTCCATCAAGATGCCAATGACCCATCATTGGCGGCACTCTATTTCCAATTTGGGCGTTATCTGTTGATTTCATCTACTCGCGTAGGCTTGTTGCCGCCCAATTTGCAAGGACTTTGGTGCAACACGATTCATACGCCTTGGAACGGCGACTATCATTTGAACATCAACTTGCAGATGAACCATTGGCCAGCCGAAATCACCAACTTGTCCGAATTACATTTGCCCCTAATTGAATGGACCAAACAACAGGTAAAAAGCGGCGAACAGACGGCAAAAACGTTCTACAACGCACGTGGCTGGGTCACGCATATCTTGGGAAATGTTTGGGAATTTACCGCGCCGGGCGAGCATCCGTCATGGGGAGCGACCAATACATCGGCGGCTTGGCTGTGCGAACATCTGTATGAACATTATCTCTATACGATGGATACAACTTACCTGAAAGAAGTTTATCCCGTCTTAAAAGGTGCCTCGCTCTTCTTTGTAGACATGCTGGTGAAAGACCCGCGTAGCGGTTATCTGGTCACAGCGCCCACCACCTCGCCAGAGAATGGTTACAAAGGCCCGAACGGAAAGACGGTCCACATTTGTGCAGGTTCGACCATGGACAATCAGATTGTCCGCGAACTCTTTACAAACACCATCGAAGCAGCCCGTATTCTCAAGGTCGATTCTGCCTTCTCTGAAGAATTGGCATCTAAACGAGCCCAACTGATGCCGACAACTATCGGCAAAGACGGACGCATCATGGAATGGCTCGAACCATACGAAGAGGCGGAACCTCATCACCGGCACGTTTCACATCTGTACGGTTTGCATCCGGGTAATGAAATTTCCCCGGAGCAAACACCGGAATTGGCGGAGGCCGCACGTAAAACCCTTATTGCGCGAGGCGACCAAAGCACAGGCTGGTCTATGGCTTGGAAAATTAATTTCTGGGCGCGTTTGCACGATGGAGATCATGCGTATAAACTGTTGGTCGATTTGTTACGCCCTTGTGTGGAAAAAGGAACAAACATGACGAATGGGGGAGGAACTTATCCGAATTTGTTCTGTGCGCATCCGCCTTTCCAAATTGACGGAAACTTTGGAGGCTGTGCGGGCATCGCAGAAATGCTGATACAAAGTCAGACGGGACAAATTGAGTTGCTCCCGGCGTTGCCTTCAGCATGGAAAAACGGAAGTGTCAAGGGGCTGAAAGTCCGTGGCGGAGGTGAAGTATCCATGAAATGGAAAGATGGGCAACTTGTCGAAGCGGGATTACGGGCTACTGTCGCTCATTCGTTCCGAATCAAGTTACCCCAAAATGCGTCTGAGTTAAGCATTCAAATCAACCAAAAGCCCGTTTCTCTCCCCATTATAGATGGAACATTAACGGTCGATCTAAAAGAAGGAGAGCAATTGATGTTGAAATTGTTATGACAAAAAGGAATAGGAATTTATGCTGTTTTATCCTGCCAATGCCGAAGCGATAAACATATAAATCATCATTCCAATAATGTCATTCATAATCGTTATAAAAGGTCCCGTAGCCAATGCGGGATCTATTTTCAATCTGTCAAGTGTCATAGGAACCAGTGTCCCGGAAATGCTGGCAAACATGACAACGGCAAACAAACTCAACGAAACAGAAGCTGTAATGGCCCGGTCGCCCAGCATAAAGAAATTATAGGCAAAGACGACTAAGCTGATGATGCTGGCATTGATTAAGGCGACAACCGCTTCTTTCAATATCTGTGACAAGATATTCCCCTCTTTCAAGCTATTGTTGGCCAATCCTTGCACAACGATGGCCGACGATTGGATTCCGACATTTCCTCCTGTTCCACCAATCAAAGGGATAAACAATGCCATTTTAGGATTCATGGCAAAACAGCTTTCAAAATTGCCCAAGATCCAAGAATTCCCGATTCCTCCAAGCATACCGATTAATAACCAAGGCAAACGGGCGGTTGTCTGTGTGAATACGTTATCCGATGTTTCGACGTCTTGCGAGATACCGGAAGCTAATTGGTAATCCCGTTCATGTTGTTCGCGAACTTCATCCATCACGTCGTCTACGCTGATACGACCAACCAATCTCCCGATACTGTCAATAACAGGCAAGGCAACCAAGTCATATTTCTCAATCGTTTCGGCAACCTCTTCTATGCTGTCGCTATCGCGTACAGCAATCGGGTCTTTCTTCATGACATGCTTGATTTTGGAAACAGAAGGATTGGTAATCAGTTTTTTGAGAGGCAAGACGCCACGCAGCCGCTCGTCATCATCAACCACATACACGTAATAAATCTCGTCCATCTCTTCGGCCTGCTTACGCATTTCGTCGATACATTTGGGCATACTCCAATTCTCGTTCACCACGATCATCTCGGTTCCCATCAAACCGCCCGCCGTATCTTCATCATATTTCAACAAATCGACAATATCTCCGGCCTGCTCAACGTCTTCTATGTGAGAAAGGATTTCTTCTTGCGTGTCTTCATCCAATTCACGCATCAGATCGACCGCGTCGTCTGTTTCCATATTGTCGACAAAACGTTTGGCGATCAATTCATTCGGCAACTCTTTCAGGAGTTTGTGGCGATCTTCTTCATCCAACTCCATCAAGACATCCGCTGCCTTATCTCCGTCCATGAGAAGATAGAGATAAATGGCTTCCTGCAAATCCAATTCCTGATATAATTCCGCAATATCAGCCGGATAAAGCTCATTTAGAATACTCTTGATCTGCTCATCTTCTTTCGATTCAATGAGTTTTTTCAAGTTCTCAACATATTCTTTCGTCAGTTCAATCATTTTTCTCTATCTCTTTAGGAATTATCATTTCATTTGCTATTCGAATGTATGTT
>CALUTX010000054.1 GCA_944323815.1 uncultured Parabacteroides sp.
ATCGCAAAAGAAAGCGAGGTTGTTTGTCCGACGCGTCATCTCCCGCAAAAGGCTGAGTTCTTCTTCACTCCACGACTCGTAATAACGCGGATATTGTTCGCGTACTTTCTGTATCGACGCCGACACCTTTGTCTTTTGCACACCCAACTGCCGGCCCCGTCGCATAAAGGCCGCCTGTTCTTCGTCTGTACACAAATTGAAAGGGACATCGTCAAAAAAGCCCGGAATCACTCCATCTTCTATCCACACAGGTGCCTCCGGAAGTACCGAAAGCGGACGGAAATCGACCGACACCTCTTCGATTTTTTCCAGTTCTTCCTGCAAATGCTGAATATATTGTGCGGCTTCCGGAGAAACAAGTTCGATGGAACATTCATGACGCGCACGGGCGGTATCCCGGCTTGCCGAAAGCCAGTTGAAAGAGCCTTCGACCAACAAGCGGTCGTCTACCGCCAACGATTTGTTGTGAACTCCCCGCAGCACGACCAGCCGCACACCATTGTCGACCAACAGTTGTCTCCCAGCCTCCGCCTCAGAACGCAACGAATCGGTATGCTCATCATAATCCAATGTCGCATCCGTATAAACCGTGATATCCACCCCTCGACCAAGCGCCGAACGGATTAGATAAACCAACTGATCATGCTCAATGGCCCGCACAGAGATACAGGGAGAAACGATCACAATACGTTGCGAGGCTTCGGCAAACACCTTACGAAGCAATTCCCGATGCGCGTCGAGCGTAGACAAGCGTTCAGCCACCCGGTAACGCCCTAATGGCGTTGCCTGTTGATAGATGAAATTACTCGAAACTTCATTCGCCGGATTGTCAAACAACCATTTGGCCAGATTGCCGGCCGGCGTATCTCGTTCCGGATGGAATATGTTCATATTTCCAAAGACCAAGAAATGGTCTTGTGCACGCGAAACGGCCACATTCAGCATGTTATATTTTCCGTCTTGCTCCATAAAGAACGACGCATCGCCGGGCGTATTGACCGGAGAAAAGATAACAATCGGACACTGGGCACCTTGCAAGGAATGGACGGTTCCTATCGTCATACCGTCCAATGCTTCGGCTTCCGGCGAAGACTGGGCGATATCCTTAAGTACCTCTTCCTGCGCTTTGAAAGGTGTCACCACCGCCACGATTTTATGCAACGGTTTTGCATACGCCTGTTCGAGTGCCTTCCGCCCCCCCTCCAGCCACGCAATGATGGCAGCGGCTTCTGCCCGGTTCAGGACACTACCGGTCTTCCCTTTTTCACTAACTCCGTTGACATGTACATACCCTTTGGCAGGAAGCGTCTCATATTTGAATCGGTTCCCGCGCTTCGGCAGCAAACGACCGTGATAGACATAATCGTTGCAGAAAGCGATTATGGAGTCGACACAACGGCGATGCTCGGTTAGAAACGCTCCGCGTTCACCTGCCACCTCAAAGCTGCAACTCTTCCGTGCCAACTTCATGATACTTCCGGAAGAGGAAAGAAAACCGTTTTCCCGCAAAAAGGGATACAGCTTATCCGATTCGGAAGAGAGAATACCGAAACGTTTCAAATTAATCAGGGAATACGCATCCGAAATCGACCAAATAGGTTCGATCTGCTCCACGTCGCCTACCAGAATCGCCTGTTTGCCCAAACTAAACGAAGGAACTGCCAGTTCGGGTGAGACCTGTCCGGATTCGTCGACAATCAGCAGGTCAATGGTATCATAGAGCGGAACATCCCGCACGCCCTCTTCCTCGCATACCATATAGCGGGGCAAAGAATGGAACGTAGAAATACAAACCGGCAGGACACAAGCCAACCGTTTCAAACGCTCCACGTAAGCCTTACGCCCTAATCCTTCATCCTCTTCCCGACAGGCGGCCACCCGACGAATGAACTCCGCCTCCCGGTCGTGGACAGCATACCAAAAGAGCGTGTGCCGATAACTAATATCCATCCGCACCGCCATATCTTCAGCCGGCGAGAGATTTGCATATTCTGTATGAATCATCAACTTGACATAACGTTTCCAATAATGCTCCGCTTCTTCCCACTCCCGAACGGCTTCCACATAGGTAGGGCGTTTCTTCAACATCCGCAACCACCGCTCCATGCCTCTTTTCCGCACATTTTCCTCACCATATTGCTGACAGGCGGCAACTTCCAGGTAAGTTTCCAATCTGTCCCTAAGCGCACGCATCTGCTTACGCAAAAAGCGCTGGCAGTCCTGCAAATCGGTGTAATCTGTTTTGAAATAGTGATTGAAACAATCCAAATAGTACACGCGATACTCATCCGCCCGCGCCGGATCGTCATATTCATTTGGAAAACCATCGCCTTTTACATTAAGCATCATCCGGTATTGTTTCTTTTGTTCCTCTTTCCCAGAAAGATACAACCCCAATGTATCCAAATCGGGCAGCCAGCGAAGCAAGAGCGGATCTTTCGGCTTCTCCTCCGTAGACGGTTCAATCTTAAAATCTTTCAGAATATTGGTGATGGCTTGATTGTTGGCAGAACTTGCCACAATCAGGTCCGGTTCGTCCGGATGTTCCAACACGGCATGTACCAGCCGGTCAGCAATCACCGTCTGGAGAAAAGTGGTCTTCCCTGTACCCGGCGGGCCATTAACCACAAAAATCCGGGAAGATTTAGGGTTTGAGAACATGGCAAACGTTTCACGCTGGGATACAGACAGCGGGAACTCACCGCTCATCTGTCCCCAATGGGATACATGCCCATAAACCGCCGACGGCTCAGGAAGGGGAAGCAAGCGTGCCGCTTTCTTACTCACCAACTCTTCCAACAGCGGGTGTTTTCCGCTATCTTCCAACAGCTTGTCATACAGATTCAAGACCCGTCCCGCCATACCACGCATAGTAGCTTTCACCACCAGAATCTCCGGATTATCGGCATAATTCATCTCACAAAACCGCTTCCCCGTCGCTGCTTGAAAGAGTTGCTCACACGCCTTCCAATAGGCGCGCCAATCGCTCACTTCGATGTCGAATTCGCCCAACAGCTTGTCGACAGCCTCCAAAGAGGCAATCGTCCGGTCGTTACGGGCATTGGGCGACAAAAACTTGCGGACAAAAACCGGCAGACGTTCCGACGCATTATCGGGTACATGCAGCGAGCCGTCCGCCTGCAATTGCGCCGTAATCAGAAAAGGATATTCTACTGCCGCACTTTGTTTGCCCGCCCAACCATTTTCATACGCAGACAAGAGAAAACATGGGGCAAGCTGTACGCTCCATTTTCCTTCGCTTTCTTCCTCCTGATTCTCTTTGGGGAACAACTTCGGAATCTCCTTCCGGAGAACAAATTCCGGGATGCGGTCTCCGATACGCAACGATATTTTGGCTTCCCGCCTGAGCGAACGTTCGCGCCGCTCGGCATCAAGCAGACAGTTTTTCCAATATTTCAGCAGTTTTTTATCCATCGGCAGGGGAGATTATGAATCAGATTTCTTTTCCCGGACAGTAATATGAAAACAACCTTGCTTGCGTTCATGCTTGACATAGCAACGCTCTTCACGTTTCAGGTCGCGCAACACCATCGCGAGCACCATCTTCAGACGCTCTTTGTCGATGTTGAGCGTATCGCTTTCATCCACTTTGGTATAGCGTGCCCACGAAACATCGAAAGTCGTCCCGTAGCGATGCGCGGAATTACGAGAAGCGTTCAAATTCCGTTTTCCCAACTTTTTCACATCTTCAATCGTCCGTGTGACGCTCGTGACTTTTATTTTATATAGCGACGCATTCAGATGGCATAGCGAATCCTGAAAATTCCGACCAATATCTTCCAACAACCGGGCTGCCGACGGAACCAGATAAGGTATCGAGTGAGTCAGCTTTTCCACCTCGTAATAGTCGTTGGTTTGGATTTCCTCCATCTCTTCCTTTATCTTTTCAACCTCCTCCCGACTTGTTGCTGGTTGAATCCCGATGCGTTTTGCCTCTTTCAAATGCAGGTCGTTCAAGTCGTTGAAATCACGGTTGTAACTGCCGTTATACCAAATCCGTTTCAGCTCGCCCCGCTTCTCCTTGCAACCACCCACCAAACAGAGCAAACCGATCACGCACATCGCCGCCATCCATCGTCTGCCGTACATCTTCCTTTCTTTCATCTTTTCTTTCTTCATTTTTAACGCGAACAAATATAAAGAAGATTTTTCTATAAATAAACTGTATAATAGCGTTAAAAAATTACCCGGAAGGTAAAACCAAATAGGTGGGAACTAAATGAATATACGATAGAAGTAATTTTTTATGTACATTTGTCCCCTGAATAATAAATTGGGTAAATGAGCAAATTAAATATACTTCTACTGGTATTCTTATTCCATTTGGCGAGTATCTCCCTATATGCGCAAGAAAACAAGACTAAAATCGTCATCGCAAACGAGCGAGAATCTTCCACGTTTCATCACACGGTTGAAAAAGGAGAAACGGTCTACGCCATTGCAACCATGTACGGAGTAAAACCCGAAGACATCTACCGCCTGAATCCGGGCAGCAAAGAGGGTATCCGAGCAGGTGCGACACTCCAAATCCCGCAACGCGCGGCAGCTTCGCAAAAAGAAGAACATTACATCTTCCATACCATCCAACCCAAAGAGACACTTTATGCGGTTTCCAAACGGTATGCGATTCCTGCGACGGCCATTGTCAAAGCCAACCCGGGTCTTTCCACCTCCACGTTCCAAATCGGGAAAACCATCCGCATCCCTGCATTCGTGAAAGATGAAGGGGAAGAAGAATCTCACCAGAAAGAAGTATCCACCGAGGTGGAAGAGATTGAATACACGATTGAAAAAAGGGAAACACTCTACCGAATTTGCCGGAAATTTGACATTTCAAGTTATGAACTGCTCAAACGGAATCCCCAACTGAAAGAGGGGGTAAAAGCCGGAATGAAAATCAAAATACCGGTTTTAACTCAAAAAGAAAAACCACAGCCCAAGCAGACCGCCCCGCTCAATGAACGGGAAACCAATGCACTGCTTGCCCAAAAGCCCAAGAGCGAACCGGTTCAACGGATAAAAGTAGCCTTGCTGCTTCCCTTTATGACAAACGAAACAGAGCCTTCGGCCGAAACCAAGCGGTTTATCGAGTATTACGAGGGCTTTCTGATAGCCGTCGACAGCCTGCGCAACAGTGGTTGCTCCATCGAGTTGTCTGTCTACGACACCGAAAAGGGGACGAAAACACTGAAACGGATTTTAAAAGAGGAAGAATCGTTGCAACAAGTCAACCTGCTAATTGGTGCGGTACAGAACGACCAAATCAACCTGTTAGCCTCGTTTGCAGAAGAGCATCGCATTCCTTACGTCATTCCGTTCACATCCAAAAACGACGATGTGCTCTCGAACGCGTATGTCTATCAGGTAAATACCCCGCATTCTTACCTCTACGCCAAAGCGGCTCAAGCAGGTTGCGACCTGTTTGCCGACGACCATATCATCCTGCTGAACATGCACGAGGATAAGGACAAAACGGATTTCCTCAAAACATTCAAAGCAGAAATGGCACAACGGAATATTCCTTATAGCGAAGTGGATTATAACTCAGAAACGTTAGTGGCAGACATCGACACCATTCTGCAAACAGACAAACGGAATGTCATTGTCCCAAGTTCAGGAACGATCAGCACGCTCAACAAAATAAAGTCCCCTATCCGTATGTTGGCAGAGGCACAACCCGAATGCGGCCTGACACTGTTCGGATATCCGGAATGGCAGACGTATACACGGGAGTGCTTAGAGGATTTTTACGCGCTGAACACGTATATCTACACCAATTTTTATGCGAACAACCTTTCCAAAGAGGTGGACGATTTTTATACACGCTATAAGAATTGGTTTAGCAAATCGCTTATCAACATATTCCCCAAATATGGGATTTTAGGATTTGACACAGGCATGTTTTTCCTGGGTGCAATTCGTCAATATGGTCCCCACTTCGACAACAAACTGGAGCAGATTCAGTATAAAGGAATTCAAACAGAGTTTGATTTTCATCGTGTAAACAATTGGGGAGGGTTTATCAACACGAATATTTTCATTGTACATTACCAAGCAGATTTTAATGTAACCAGAAGTGACGTAAGATGAATCGGAAAATAGTTCTAACTGTCATCAGTAGTTTTTTCGCTTGCTGTTTCTTGTTCGCCCAAAAAAACAAGTTTCAACAAGAGTTGTCGCTCGGTGCTTCATTCGGGACGACGTTTTCGCGAGTGAGTTTTGCCCCGACAAGCGTACAACAAAAAATGAAACTGGGATATACAGGAGGCCTCGCTCTCCGATGGATTACGGAGAAAAATCTGGGTTTACAGGCCGAAATAAACTTTACGCAACAAGGATGGGAAGAAAAATTCGAAGAACAGCCCCAATACCAATATAGTCGGACAATCAATTATATTGAAATCCCATTCTTAACGCATATCTATTTCGGGAGTAAACGGTTCAGGGCATTTATTAATCTGGGCCCTAAAATCGGATATGCATTCGGAGAAAGTACAAGTGAAAATCTAAACGGTGCCACACCCAACACGGAGAATACGCAACATGGCATGAGCATCGAAAAGAAATTCGATTGGGGACTATGTGGAGGGCCCGGAATTGAACTCCGGACAGGAATCGGTTCTTTCACGTTGGAGGGACGGTATTATTATGCGTTAGGCGACATTTTCAATAGCCGGCATGAAGATTATTTCTCGAAATCGTCCTCCCAAGTTATTTCTGTCAAAATCGGCTACCTAATTCCACTCATAAAATAAACGAATACAAAAAAAGGATGCCCTTTGCCGGACATCCTTCCTTTATTTCCATCCATACTAATTATCTTAAACGATCAAGCGAGCGAACCAATACTTCATCCGCTCCTATATTCCGAATAGCCAAATAATCCAAAATCAAACTAATCAAGGGGAAACAAAGAGCTAAACGGACATTTAATGAAACAGGTTCAAGAGCTGCTTTCAAATCATACCAAAAGAAAAGAAACAACCCATAAAAACACACCATCAAAATGGCATTAAACACACACAACCGAATCTGCAAAATCCGCTTTTTATATAAAAAGACTGTCACTAAAGCCAATAAAGAAATAATAGCAGCCAGTGCAAAAAGTCCCCAAAACGGATATACAAGTTCGGATTGCTCCCCCATCGAACGAATACCTGTCACATCAAAAGTAAAAACTTGGTCTCCTGATTGAACAATCGCCAACGGCAAAAACAACAGGACCACCATCAAGACCGTTATGAGTAATAAATAAACTGTTTGTATTCTTTGTAACATATTGTCAATTCATCAGAGCAACCTTATAGACTGTTCTTTTCTTTAGCCGGATTTTTATAATAAACCTTCCCGTCTTCATACTCCTTAGTTGCAATCAATGTAGGCTTCGGGAGTTTTTCATAATAACGAGAAATCTCTATCTGTTCCCGATTTTCGAAAACCTCTTCCAGATTATCATTATAAGAAGCAAATTCTTGAAGCTTTTTCTCCAAATCCTGCTTCATCTCAACAGCAATCTGGTTCGCACGCTTAGCGATAATTGCAACCGTTTCATACACATTTCCCGTGTCTGCTGACAATTTCATCATATCACGGGTAACCGTAGTCGTCGGAGCGTTCGTCTTTCTGTAATCCATACTTTTATACCTCTATACTTATGCTTATTGATTAATATTCTAATATGTATCTGTTATCCGTTTGCTGGCATAGTCATAGAATTTCTGCACTTCTTTTACATATTTGCCTTCTGGATACTCATTCATATAATTATAATATTCATCCACCACATCCCGATATCGTCCTTGCAGTTTTTCTTCCACACTGACCACTGCAAGTTCATATTTGGAACGAATGATGTAATACATAAATTCTTCTCTATACTTGGAATAAGGATAATTCTTAAGCGCATTTTGTGCCGTAATCACACTGGATAAATAGTTATTCCCCATATAGGTTCCCAGATTGAAATACAGCCGAACAGCCAACAACTCTTTATACGCCAATTTTTCCTGTAACTCAAATAGAATATTTTGTGCCTCCTTAGCCCGTTCGCTCTGCGGATAATATTCCAGATAAAGCTGCAATTGATTGATCGCTTCATAAGTTTGCTTTTGGTCTAACCGCGGATCGGGCGAATCCAAATACAAACCATATCCTGAATAAAAACGCGCCAATTCAGCATATTCCCCTTTGGGATACGTCGTGTAATAAGTATTAAAATATTGTGAGGCAGTCTGATAATCTTTCTGTCCATAATAACTTTGCGCCAACAAATACAACGACTCTTCGGCATCAGCTGTACCTTTGAAAATCTGAACCAATTCATCCAACAAAGTAGCAGACTTCGAATATTGCTTTGCATTAAAATACTTCTTGGCATAGGAATATTTCAATTGATAGTCTGTACTTTTCAGTATCTTGTTATACTCCCCGCAGGAAGATAACAATACCGTCAACACCCATAAAAATACAACCTTTTTCATTCACAATACTTTTAGCGTGCAAAGTTAGGTTTTTCCAACAAATACACGAAGTGCCTAACGTTAATATTTACAACTTATACAAGTCGCTTGCCGCAATCAACTCCAACTTATTCGCTTTCAGCACCTCAGCACATTTCTCCACATTATCCGGACGAATGATTACATTCGCAGCCTCACCTTGAGAAAATGCATACATATATTCAATAAAGATTCCCGCTGCCGTAATAATCTCCATTGCTTTGGCCAATGCTCCCGGCTGGTTCGGACAATGCAGGCAAATCACATCCGTCACGCTCACCGCATAAAGCCGCTCGCGCAACGCCTGAATAGCCTTGTCTGTATCTGACACAATCAAACGTAAGATACCAAAATCCGAATTTTCTGAGACCGTGAAGGCTGACATATTCACACCCGCCTCACCCAATATCTTCGCCACTTCCGTGAAGCGACCTTTCCGGTTCTCCAAAAAGATTGACAACTGTTTGATTAACATACCATTTAAATTTAGAGGGTTTATACTAATTTGCGGTTATCTATGACATGCTTTGCTTTTCCCATGCTACGCTCGATGCTCCTCGGCTCCACAATCCGAATGTCCGGTTGCAGTCCCAATACACTTTGCATACGGCTTGCAATCTTGCTTTTCAAAGCAATCATCTTATTCATCTCGTCCGAATAATACTCCGGACGCACTTCCACCTGAATCTGGAACGTGTCGGTATTGTTCACTCTGTCAACCACAATTAAATAATGCGGTTCAAACTCAGGCAACTCCAAGATAACAGACTCCACCTGCGAAGGGAATACATTAACACCTCGGATAATCAGCATATCGTCGCTTCGTCCCAAAATGCGCCCCATCCGCACCGCCGTACGTCCACAAGCACACTTTTCATAAATCAGATGTGTCAAATCCCGCGTCCGATAACGAATCATCGGCATTCCTTCTTTGGTCAGTGTCGTAAGCACCAATTCGCCATGTTCGCCTGGAGCTACCGGTTCCAATGTCACCGGATTGACGATTTCCGGGAAGAAATGGTCTTCCCACAGATGCGTTCCGTTTTGGCATTCACACTCGCCACCGACTCCTGGCCCGCAGATTTCTGTCAATCCATAAATGTCATACGCCTTGATATGCAATTTTGCTTCCAGTTCCTTACGCATATTCTCCGTCCACGGTTCCGCGCCGAACGCACCTACCCGCAACTGAAATTCCTCTAACGGGATACCCGAGGCATGAATGGTCTCTGCCAGATATAGCGCGTAAGAGGGCGTACAAGCCAACCCTTTTGCACCAAAATCGTGCATCAATTGAATCTGCTTTTGCGTGTTCCCGCTACTCATGGGAATCACCGTTCCGCCGATATTTTCCACACCGGCATGCGCTCCCAAGCCGCCCGTAAACAAACCGTATCCGTAAGAGACCTGCACGGCGTCGTTCTTCGTCAACCCATAAGCCGTCAGACAACGCGACACCACTTCTGCCCAAATAGACAAATCTCGCCGTGTATATCCAACCACAATCGGTTTACCCGTCGTACCCGAAGAAGCATGCAAACGCACAATTTCAGACATCGGCACAGCCATCAGCCCAAACGGATAATTATCTCTCAAATCCTGCTTGACAGTAAAAGGAAGTTTCACAATATCGTCTATCGACTGAATGTCTTCCGGCAAAACTCCCATCTCCTGCATCTTCTTACGATAGAAAGGAGAGTTGTGATAAACATGTTCGACTACTCGCCGCAAGCGGATGCTTTGCAATTTGCGCATCTCCTCGCGGTCCATACATTCCATTGTTTCATTCCAAATCATGGCATTGGTACAATTTTTTATTATTAATCATTAAATATATCGCAAAGTAATAACTTTTTCGGCAAGCAGCCCAATATCTCCTCTTCTTTTATATTTTATCAACAGAAATAGAAGATAAAAAAACCGTTCTGCCTCTCAAAAACAACCCCTGCTTGAATAGTTGGTCAAACAGGGGTAACCAGCAAACCTCTTATAAAAGCCATGTTAAGCTTTCGCTATTTCTGTTTCCTCTTCCTCATCCTCTTCATCCTCAGTCTCATCTTTCTTCACAAAGAAAGCACTCAGCTCATACAAACCGTACAAGGGGAAGAATACGATACCCAATGTAAACGGATCACTGCTCGGAGTGATGAAAGCGGCTGCCACCAGCAACCCAACAATGGCATAACGTCTGTATTTCTGGAAGAAGGAACGACGCAGAATCCCGATTTGGGAAAGCAACCACGAAAGCAGCGGCATCTCGAACACAATCCCCATGATGAAAATCAACATCAAGAAATTGTCCATATAGGAATCCAACGACACCTGTTCGACAATACTGGTACTCAACTGGTACGTCGTCAAAAAGCGCAACGTCATCGGGAAAACCATGAAATAACCAATGGCACAACCGATGAAAAACATGATTGTCCCCAACAGGAACACCCATCTTACGTTTTTCTTCTCGTTCTCATACAACGCCGGCCTGATGAACTTCCAAATTTCCCACATTAAATAAGGGAATGTTAGCACCAATGCCAGCCAGAAAGAGGTACTCATGTGTGTAAAAAACTGTGATGCCATCTTGATGTTGATGATATCCACATGGAAATCGTCATTACAAAAGTCAGGCAGCACATCAAACCACGGGCTGACATCCACCAGCCATTGGTTCAAATTACACAACCATCTGTAAAAGATAAAATCAGAATTGCAGGGAGCCAACACGACGCGGTCAAACAAACCGTTGCTACCGCGCATAAAAGCAAAACTGCCAATCGCAAAAATAAAGAGCGCCAGAATAGACCGGAACAGAGTCCAACGAAGTTCTTCCAGGTGATCCCAGAATGACATTTCTTCTTGTTCCATCTTTCTTTATTTCTTATCTGTATCCGTATCTTCTACTTTAATATCGTCTTCGATTCCTTTTACGCCGTCTTTAAAATTCTTCACTCCTTTACCGATACCTTTCATCAATTCAGGAATCTTCTTTCCGCCAAAGAGTAACAAAACAATAATAGCGATGATGATAATCTCACCTGTTCCCAAATTTCCTAAAAACAATAATTGTTCCATGATTATGATATAAATTTAATCGTTAATACTTCTCTTATCGACGGGCAAAGATACAATTTGTAATGAATTGTGCCCCAATTATTCCAAATTTATTACCTTTGCGCCATCTTAAAAAAACTCAATTTAGAAAAGAATTAAAGACATGAAAGCGTATGTATTTCCCGGTCAGGGAGCCCAGTTTGTCGGAATGGGAAAGAATCTTTACGACAACAATCCGCTTGCCAAAGAGCTGTTTGAAAAAGCGAATGAGATACTTGGTTTCCGCATCACCGATTTAATGTTTGCCGGAACAGACGAAGACTTACGTCAGACCAAAGTTACGCAACCTGCCATTTTCCTCCACTCCGTTATTTTAGCGAAAACGTTGGGAGAACAGTTCCAACCGGATATGACAGCCGGACACTCGCTGGGCGAATTTTCCGCCCTCGTTGCCGCTGGTGCTCTGTCGTTTGAAGACGGATTGGTATTGGTATCGAAACGGGCCATGGCCATGCAAAAAGCCTGCGAAGCTACCCCTTCGACGATGGCTGCCGTTTTGGCGCTTCCAGATGAAAAGGTAGAAGAGCTCTGTGCAAGCGTGCAAGACGAAATCGTGGTTTGTGCCAACTACAACTGTCCGGGACAAATCGTCATCTCCGGAACCATTCCGGGCATTGATGCCGCTTGTGAGAAAATGCTGGAAGCAGGTGCCAAACGTGCATTGAAGTTAAAAGTAGGAGGCGCATTCCACTCTCCGCTGATGGAACCGGCGCGTGCAGAGCTGGCAGCTGCCATCGAAGCCACTCCGATTCACAAACCGACCTGTCCGGTTTACCAGAACGTAAGCACGAAAGGCGAAACAGACCCCAACACAATCAAGGCCAACCTGATTGCCCAACTGACAGCCCCCGTGCGCTGGACACAAAGCGTACAGAACATGATTGCCGACGGAGCCGACCACTTCATCGAACTCGGTCCGGGTGCCGTTCTGCAAGGATTAATCAAAAAAATCAGCAAGGAAGTAACAACCGAAGGGATGCAATAAAAAGTATCTCCATTCTATCTGATAAAAACCGGATAATTGCTACGTGCGATTACCCGGTTTTTATTTTTTCTCTCCCTCAAACCTAAATTCATCTACCCGGAGGGTAATTCAAAGAAGCCAACTGACATCGATCTCCCCCTCTTTAGCCGAAACATCCGGCAAAGAGACAAGCGCGGTCGAGGGATGGTGGTGCGACAAATAGTGCGTCAGGTACTCCCACGTGTTGGCAGTTATCAGCGCATCGGTCTGCGGATAATGGTTATAGAGCACAGACAGCACCGGAATGCCGTATTGCTGGCAGGCAAAGAGATTCAGTAGCGTATGGTTGATGCTACCCAACCTGCCGGAAGTCACCAGCACGACCGGATAGCCCTGCTCCTTGACGTAATCAATCGCAAGCGACTGGAAATCATTCGGGACCATCAAGCCGCCCGCTCCTTCCAGCAGCACATACGCATATCGCTCTTGCAAACGGCGTGTCGCCGCCGTAACAACCGCCATATCCAGCTCCCTCCCGTCGCGCTCGGCTGCCATGTGCGGCGAGCAGGGATACGAGAAGATGTAGGGACAGGTCAGCCCCTCGCGGTCTTCCTCCGTGAAGGGAATCCCCTGTAGCTTCCGGTGCATCTCGATGTCTTCCGAAACCTGTTCGCAACCGGTCTGCACCATCTTCTGCGTAATCACCCGTTCCCCCTTCCGGGCCAAAGCCAGCGCCAACAATCCGGTCGCAAACGTCTTCCCGATGTTAGTATCAATACCTGTGATAAAAATCACCTTTCCTTTCTCATT
>CALUTX010000055.1 GCA_944323815.1 uncultured Parabacteroides sp.
TGGTCTACCGGGCGTCCTTCATAGTGCAAATACTCCTGCGGATAAAGCGGCCCCGCCAACAACGTCGTTGTCGCCTCGCCACCCTGCGGTTGGGCATAAATGGCAAAGAACGGCGCGTTATTACCGGGTGTCACCGTGCTGTATTTCTTTCCCGGTACATTCATAATCTCCCAATCTCTCAATTCTCCGCGACCTCCCAACGAAACCGTCCCTGTCCCGATACCGCCCAAAGGAAGCGCCACTTGATAAAGATGTTGTTCGTCGTACTGTTTTAAAACCGGCCATGCGGAGGGTTGCCAGTCTTGGGCGGAAACAACTCCAGCATAGCATATACACATTAAGAATAAGCAGATGATCTTTTTCATTTTCAAATCGTTTTTCGCAAAATTACATATTCAATTGAATTGAACAAAAAGTTGTCATCGGTAGCTTTCTCTGCGTTTCTTCTTTTTACTTGTCTGTTAAAAAAAACTATATGAAGGCAGAAAGCGTTGTGAAGAATACCTCTATTTCTTTTGCATTGGTTATATTTGCGTCGATTTGTGCATTTTGAGGCACAAATGAAATCGATTATTAACTAAAAGCTAATCAAATAAAAGAATTTGCTATGTCGAACATTTCAAGAAGATCGTTTCTACAAAGAAGCGCTGCAGCAGCCGCTGCTTTTTCAATCGTACCGGGTTCTATCTTGGGTAAGAGTCATGGGTATATCTCTCCGTCAGACAAGTTGAACATTGCCGCTGTCGGTATCGGTGGTATGGGTAATGCCAACTTGAAGAATATGGAGAAGACAGAAAACATTGTGGCTTTGTGCGACATTGACTGGAGATATGCCAAACCAGTATTCGAGCGTCATCCGAACGCAAAGAAATATTGGGATTATCGCAAGATGTATGACGAAATGGGTAAGTCTATCGACGCTGTGTTGGTCGCTACCGCTGACCATACACATGCCATCATCACCGCCGACGCACTGACGCTGGGCAAGCATGTGTACACACAGAAGCCGTTGACTCACTCTGTCTATGAATCTCGTTTGTTGACAAAGTTGGCAGCGAAGTACAATGTAGCGACTCAGATGGGAAATCAAGGTTCGTCGGATGAAGGTACGGACCTCGTTTGCGAATGGATTTGGAATGGCGAGATCGGCGAGGTAACGAAAGTAGAATGTGCTACCAACCGCCCGATTTGGCCGCAAGGGTTAAACGCTCCGGAAAAGGAAGACCGGATTCCTAAGACATTGAATTGGGATTTGTTTACGGGACCGGGTAAACTTCGTCCGTACAATAAGATTTATCATCCGTGGAACTGGCGTGGATGGTGGGAATATGGTACGGGTGCGTTAGGCGATATGGCTTGCCACATCCTGCATCAGCCGTTCAAAGCCTTGAAGTTAGGTTATCCGACGAAGGTACAAGGTTCTTCAACCATGTTGTTGGCAGATTGCGCTCCGACAGCACAACATGTACGGTTGATTTTCCCGGCTCGTGACAACATGCCGAAGGTGGCTATGCCGGAAGTTGAGATTCATTGGTATGACGGTGGTTTGTTGCCGGACCGTCCTGCTGGCTTCCCCGAAGGAGAAGATATGATGGGCATGGGCGGTGGTATTACCATCTTCCACGGAACGAAAGATACTTTGGTTTGTGGTTGCTATGGACAGAAACCGCGTTTGATGTCGGGTCGTGTGCCGAATGCTCCGAAGGTTTGTCGTCGCGTACCGAATGCAATGGGTGGCGGACACGAGCAAGACTGGATTCGGGCTTGTAAGGAAAGCGCATCGAGCCGTGTAAAGACGAAATCGGATTTTTCAGTGGCTGGTCCGTTCAATGAAATGGTTGTCATGGGTGTGTTGGCTGTCCGTTTGCAGACGTTGAATAAGGAATTGCTTTGGGATGGACCCAACATGCAGTTTACAAACATCACAGACGATGAAGTTATTCGGATTATTCAGAAAGATGACTTCAAGATTGTCGATGGTGATCCGAAGTTCGACAAAAAATATACAGACCCGGTTCCCGCTAAGCAGTTTGCTGCTGAATTGATCAAGCACAATTATCGGGAAGGTTGGAACTTACCAGCAATGCCGTAAGGAAGTTTTAAACAAATAAATAGAAGATGAAAAAGTCAGTTTTATTAGCAAGTGCTGCTCTGATGGTGGGGTATCTCACCTCATGCGGTGGTGGACAAAAACAGGGGGAAGCTGCGGCTCCCGCTGCAGAAGAGACGAAGACGGAAGCTGTGGCTCCTGCCGTTCCGGAATATAAGATTATGAGTGGTTTGCCAACGGTTGATTTGTCTGAGTTCCCGAAAGATGCAGATGGAAAGATTACGCTTTTCGACGGGAAGACTTTCAAAGGTTGGCGTGGATATGACCGGGCAGATGTGCCTGCTGCTTGGACGATTGACGACGGAGCCATCCACATCAAAGGTTCCGGTGCGGGCGAGGCTGGCGCGAAAGACGGTGGCGACTTGATTTTTGCCCACAAATTCAAAAACTATGAATTTGAATTCGAATGGAAAGTAGATAAAGGTTCCAACTCCGGTGTTTTGTATATGATTCAAGAGGTGGAAGGACAACCTTCTTACATTTCTGCGCCGGAATATCAGGTATTGGATAACGCCAACCATCCGGATGCAAAATTAGGTAAAGACGGTAATCGCCAGTCTGCTTCTCTCTACGACATGATTCCTGCTAAACCGCAGAACTCTAAACCATTTGGTGAATGGAACAAGGGTAAAATCATGTGCTACAAGGGAACAGTGGTTCATTACCAAAACGACGAGCCGGTTGTTGAATATCACTTGTGGACACAACAGTGGAAAGAAATGCTGGATGCCAGCAAGTTTAGCAAAGACAAGTGGCCGTTGGCATACGAATTATTGCTGAACTGCGGTGGCGACAACAAAGAAGGCTTCATCGGTTTCCAAGATCATGGCGACAATGTTTGGTTCCGTAACATTACGATTAAGGAGCTTGATTAATCCGCATTTGTAATCAGCTTTATAAAAAACAGACTCAGGAAACAGGTCGGATAGACGTTTCCTGAGTCTGTTTTTTTATGGATACAAGAGCGATTTATTCCTCCAGCCACTCCTTGATTTGTTTGAGAATCTTTTCCTTTATTTTTTCCGGCATGTTGTTGATGCGGGCGGTATGGCTGCCGCCGGGTTGGATGTAAATCTGTTCATTTTTCTTTCCCTTGAAATCGGGGACGCGAGAAGCTGTCCAAGGGTCGATTTCGCCGTAAATGAAGATCATTTTGGGGTCGTTGTCTTTTAAAAACTGATATACTTTTTGGTAAAGTGCGTCGCTGAATGTGACCTTGTCGATAAGCTCGTGAGGAAGCATGATGCGATTCAAATATCCTTTGCTACTCTTGATGACGAGGAGGTCTTGCAGCGGTTCGGTGTCGTACCCGTAATAGCCCAATTCGCGTGCGGCCTGCACAAAAAACGAACGGTAGGGCGAAGGGTCGTCTGCAAAATAGTTGGGGTCACTGATGGCGACCAGATGTTCGAACAGTACCTGTGTTTCAGCTTCCGAGGAAGGAATCAGCCAGGTCTGTGCGCCCCATTGCCAGAAGGCGAAAGGATATTCCAAGACGCAATAATCCAATACTTCGTTCAGCGGAATGCGGAAGGTCATTTTCTTCCGGGTGGTGTATTTTTCCAGGAGGGGAAGCATCTCTTCCCGGCGGGAAAGTACCTCTTTCTGGAAGGAAAGGATGGCCTTGCGCTGTTCGCGTGTCCCGACCTTGCGCAGGAACGTTTCGTGCCGGCCGTCTTCGACGTTTCGATTCAACGGCGCGACGTAGGGAACCGAAAAATCCACGTCGTCCGGGAAATAGGCGCGGTACAGGCAGGTGGTTTGTCCCCCCTTACTGATGCCGGTGCTGATCCATTTTTGCGGATAGAGCTTTCGGAAAGTCTGGTTGACATGATGCAGGTCGTAGGCCGAGTTTTCTGCCGTCAGATACTCCCAGTTGCAGGGGGTGGGAGTCGACTCAAGAAAATAGCGATGTTCCACAAAGACCATGTTGGCATCCAACAGTTCGGAAAGTTCTTCCTGATAACGCGGGTCGAGCGCGTAAGCCGCACCGTAACCTTCTGTCACCAAAACGGTGGGGCGGTCGAAACCGGCATGGGCGACAATCACGCGCTGCATGAAACTGCCTACCGACGAGTCGCGCGGGTTCACGAGCTGGCGCACGCGCACGAGGTATTTCTCTTGATTGTGCGTCGATTCGAGCCGTTCGACGTCGCTGACGCCTTCGAGTTGTTCAAGGAGATGCCGTAGGTCGTCTGTTTCGGCATGGCCAGGGAGTAAACAGAAGACATAAAAGAGAATAAAGAAAATTCGTTTTGTCATTTCAATTTGTTTTAAGTTATATCATTCAAGGGCTTGGATGGCCCCAAAGTTATTTTTTGAGCCGATTCAAGGGGTTGGATTGCCCCGAAATGGATTTTTGGACCGATCCAAGGGGTTGGATCGCCTGGAAACTGTTTTTTGAACTGATTCAAGGGCTTGAATCGCCCGAAAATTGCTTCGGGAACTGATTCAAGCCCTTGGATTGCCTCAAAAATGTCTTTTAGACCGGTTCGAGGGGTGGAAAGGGTTTATTCCCCAGTCTCTTCGCCGCCAAACTCCATCAAATAGGCTTTGATGAACCCGTCTATCTTGCCGTCCATCACGCCGCCGACGTCGGAAGTCTGGTAATTGGTGCGATGGTCTTTCACGCGGCGGTCGTCGAAGACGTAGCTGCGAATCTGCGAACCCCATTCGATCTTCTTTTTCCCCGCTTCCACCTTTGCCTGCTCTTCCATCCGGTGCTTCAGCTCTTTGTCGTAGAGGATGGAGCGCAGTTGTCGCATGGCGTTTTCGCGGTTCTTGGGTTGGTCGCGTGTTTCGGTGTTCTCGATGAGGATTTCCTCTTCCTCGCCGGTGTAAGGGTCTTTGAACTGGTAGCGCAAGCGTACGCCCGATTCCACCTTGTTGACGTTCTGACCGCCGGCGCCGCCCGATCGGAACGTGTCCCACGAAATGGCGGCCGGATCGATTTTCACCTCAATCGTATCGTCCACGAGTGGCGTGACGAACACGGAGGCAAACGAGGTCATCCGCTTCCCTTGCGCATTGTAGGGCGAGACGCGTACCAACCGGTGGACACCATTTTCTCCCTTCAGATAGCCGTAGGCATAGTCGCCTTCGATGTTGAGGGTCGCCGTCTTGATACCGGCTTCGTCACCTTCCTGGTAGTTCGCCAGCGAGATTTTGTACCCATTTGCCTCTGCCCACCGGGTGTACATGCGCAGGAGCATCGATGCCCAGTCTTGGCTTTCTGTCCCGCCTGCCCCGGAATTGATTTTCAGGACGCAACTCATTTGGTCGGCCTCTTGCCGAAGCATGTTCCTGAATTCCAGATGTTCGATCAGGTCGATGGCTTTCCGATAGGTTTCGTCGATTTCTTCTTCGCTCACGATGCCCTCTTTTACGTAATCGAACGCGAGTTGCAATTCCTCTGCGGAAGCGTGTACCTCGTTATACAGTTCGATCCATTTTTTGAGTTCTTTGACTTTCTTCATTTGCACTTCCGCCCGTTTGGAATCTTCCCAGAATGCCGGGTCGTGCGTGCGTAATTCTTCTTCTTCTAATTGGATTTTCTTGCTGTCGATGTCAAAGATACCCCCTCAGCGCTTGCTCGCGCTCCAACACATTGTGTAGTTGGTCTGATGTAATCATATTCTTTTCGTTTTGATTTGTGTTTATGTTCTTATCTATTATTGTTATTCTTCATACATTTTTTCGATCACATCCGCATATTTCTGCAGAATCACAGGACGGCGCAGCTTCAAGGTGTCCGTCAGCTCGCATCCCAAAGCGAAAGGTTCCGGCAGCAAAGTGAAACGCTTGATTTGTTCGAATGGGGCGAGATTTTTTTGATGCTCCTCGATGTGTGCACTTATCAGGTGGATGATATCCGGACTTTTGAGCATCTCTTCCCGGCTGTTGAAAACCCATCCTTTTTCTTCCGCGTATGCTTCGAGTGCCGGATAGTCGGGGACGATCAGGGCGCTGACAAACTTGCGCTGGTCTCCGATAACGGCAATTTGCTCGATGTATTTATCGTGTCCCATCGCCATTTCGATAGCCTGTGGCGCAATGTATTTGCCGTTTGAAGTTTTGTACAAATCTTTGATGCGTTCTGTGAAGAAAAGGACGTCCCCATCCAAGCTGCCGGCATCGCCCGTGCGGAAGAAGCCGTCCGGGGTGAACGCTTTTTGGTTCTCTTCCGGTTTATTGTAATAGCCGGACATCACGGTTTTCCCTTTTACCAGAATCTCATTGTTGGTAGGGTCGATTCTTACTTCCACTTCCGGCATCACTTTCCCCACGGAACCGGGACGGAAGCCTGTTGCGGGATAGAAACTGACGGTTGCAGTCGTCTCGCTCAATCCATACCCATAGACAATGGGGATATTTACGGATTGCAGAAATTCGTTCACCGTATCTGACAAGGGCGCTCCTGCCACAGGAAAGAATATCCCCTTCTCAAGACCTAAGACACGTTTTAATAAAGTGAATACCGTTTTGTTGTATACCTCAAATTTCAATTTTAAGAAACCCGGTGCGGGAATACTTTTATTCTTGTATTCCAAGTTGTATGCGTGCCCCGTTCGGATAGCGTCTTTGAAAATGCGTTGAATTGGAGCTGGAAAAGACTGTATCTTTTCGCATACGCCGGCGTAGACTTTCTCCCAAAAGCGTGGGACGTTACACATCATCGTTGGGCGTACCTCCAATAGGGTTTGCCGAATCATTTTCGGATCTCGGTTTATCGCGATAGTCACTCCTTTATGCAAACAGTAGTAAGACCATCCTTTTTCGAAGATATGAGTCAGCGGAAGAAAGCACATGGATAACTGTTTGTCTGTCACCATGGGCATCCGGAGGTCATGAATGTGCATCGCTTGCAGGTAATTGGAATGGTGTAGCATGACCCCTTTGGGTTCGCCTGTCGTGCCGGATGTATAAATGATGGTTGCCAAATCATCCACAGTCGCCTCGTGCATCCGTATTTTGACGGTCGCTTCTGCATTGGCAGTGTCCCCCAACCGCAAAAAATCGTCGAAATAGATGGAGGTTTTGTCTTCCGGATTTAATTTGACTTGCGGATCAAAAACAATCAACCGTTTTAAGACCGTTGAGTTTTTTTGAACCTTGAACGCATTATTATATTGAAGCTGTTCTCCCACAAAAAGGACTTGGATAGAAGCATCGTTTACCACATATTCGATTTGTTGGGGAGAATTGGTCGCATACATAGGGATGGAGACGACCCGATTGGCGTATGCTCCAAAGTCGGTATAAAAACATTGGGGCATGTTTTGTGAGTAAATCCCTATATTTTCTTGTACTCCTATTCCGAATTCAGCCATAGCCTTTGCTGTCAGCATAACTTTATCTGAAAACGCTCGCCAAGAGATTTTCAGCCATTTACCGGTCGTATCATCCCGATATTGCAATGCCATTCGAGAGCCGTACTTCTCAGCCTGACGATGGATTAATTCAGCATAGTGGTAATAAATCATTATCTTTTTAAATTGAATTTCATTAATACTGCAAATGTACGTCTTTCTATGTTCTTTTTTCCTGTCAAGTCTCTCCTTTTTTACACAGATTGAGTGATTTTGTGCAATTCTAATGTTAAATAACAATAAACAAAGTAGTATGTATTGCATAGTACAGTTGTAATACATATTTTTGTGTGACAAAAAAGAAAGGCTGAATATGAATGCAGAGAATGTAAAATCACAAATGAGAAAAGGGACATTAGAATATTGCATTCTTTTGCTCTTAAAGAAGGAACCTGCGTACACCTCTGACATTATCCAGAAGCTACAAAAAGCTAAGCTTATTGTAGTTGAAGGTACCCTTTACCCATTGTTGACGCGATTGAAGAATAGCGAGCTTCTGAGCTATCAATGGATTGAGTCTACGCAGGGGCCACCTCGTAAGTATTACCGGCTCACTCCTAAAGGAGAAGAATTTTTGAAAGAGTTGGAAACCTCATGGCAAGAGCTGAACGATACAATTAACCACATCAGAAATAATTAATATATTCAGGAACAATGAAAAAGACGCTTACTGTAAATTTGGGAGGGACGGTATTCAATATAGATGAAGACGCTTACCAATTACTCGATAAATATTTGACGAATCTGCGTATCCACTTTCAAAAAGAAGAGGGATCGGAAGAGATTATGAATGATTTCGAAATGCGTATTTCCGAATTGTTCAGTGAGAGAATCCGCTTAGGTTATGAGGTGATTACCATTGAACATGTGGAGGAAGTCATTAAACGCATGGGAAAACCGGAAGATATTTTTGAAGGAGAAGAAGGGAAGGAGGAAAAACAGGAGAAACAGGCCGAATCGACAAACGAGGTCCCTTCGGACGATAAAATCCCGGAAGGAAGAAAGAAACTCATGCGAGATCCGGACAACCGGATTTTGGGTGGTGTCGCAAGCGGGATTGCGGCTTACATGGGCTGGGACGCTACAGCCGTCCGATTGGCAATGATTATTTTGCTGTTTGTCCCTTATGCTCCGATTGTTCTGTTGTATCTTATTTTGTGGTTGGTAATGCCGCAAGCCCGGACAGCGACCGACAGGCTGATAATGCGTGGTGAGAGCGTGACACTTGAAAACATTGGAAAAACGGTTACAAATGGTTTTGAGAAAATTTCCGATAACGTTAATAATTATGTGAGTTCGGATAAACCCAAAAGCACGCTGCGCAAAATCGCGGATTTGTTTGTCACGGTTGTCGGTTTCATTCTCAAATTTCTTATCATTCTGTTTGGTATCTTTTTATTGCCGTTGTTATTACTCGTCATGTTCCTGTTGATGGTGATTTCAATTGCATTTTTAGCGGGAGGAACCGGCTTTATCTATCATTTTTTGCCTTTTGAGGCGATGTTTGCAAGTGTCCCTTCACCTTTTGTGATTATGGGAGGCCTTGGTTTGCTGCTGTTTGTGGGCATTCCTATATTTGCATTGGTATATGCTGTATGTATTCCGTTGTTTAAGGTTAAATCCTTATCCAACACAGCTAAATGGGGACTGCTGATTCTTTGGATAATTTCTGTCATTTTTTGCGGTGTATATATTTATTATGCGAATATTAATGGTTGGGGATTTGATCCTTTTCATATAATCATTTGAGAATACGAATAAGAATTGTGTGTTTTTTTAAGTAAAAAGGCCGTCCTTTCACAAGGAGGGCCTTTTTCTATGGTTAACAAACTTATGAGTAAAAACCACTAATGAATCTTTATAAAAAACGCATTCTCTTCGTCTTCTTTTAGACGAAAGATATGATGCCACGACAAATATACTGAAAGTTTTTCTATTACAAAAAACATATTTTGCTTATTTAAATTCATTCCGAATTTGCGTAGCAATTTTATCCAACTCTTCGGCTGAAAGTTTCAGCTTTGCACCGCCAAAATACATATCGGATTCTTTCTGAATCGGAATCAAATGGATGTGCGCGTGAGGAACTTCCAACCCCATGACAGCCAATCCCACCCGTTTGCATGTAATGACTGCTTCTTGTGCACGGGCTACTCGCTTGGCAAAGGCCATCATGCGCCCTAACATGGCGTCGTCTATGTCAAACAGATAATCCACTTCTTTTTTAGGAATCACCAACGTGTGGCCAACGGCAACAGGATTAATGTCCAAAAAAGCAAAGAATTCTTCATTTTCTGCCACTTTGTGGCAAGGTATTTCGCCTGCCGCAATTTTGCTGAATATTGTAGCCATAATGCTGTCTTTTAACCTGTTTAAATTGAAATATCCATAATCTCAAAACTCATCACGCCAGACGGAACTTTGATTTCTGCGATTTCGCCTACTTTTTTGCCCATCAGACCCTTTGCAATAGGTGTACTCACGGCAATCTTTCCTTCTTTCAGGTTTGCTTCTGAGTCGGACACCAATGTATAAGTCATGACGGCATTATTTTTCACGTTCCGAATTTTTACCTTGTTCAGAATTTGCACCTCGTCTGTCTGCACGCGTGATTCGTCAATCAAACGTGCGTTTGAAATCAATGTTTTCAACTGGGCTAACTTTGTCTCCATGATGCCTTGTGCCTCTTTGGCGGCGTCATACTCTGCATTTTCGGATAAATCTCCTTTATCGCGAGCCTCTGCAATTTGGGCAGAAATTTCCGGGCGTTTCACGGTTTCCAGATAATTGATTTCTGCCAGAATCTTATCATAGCCCTCTTTTGTCATATAGCTTACTGCCATAACTTGTCCTCCTGAATTAAATTATTATTCCGATACAATAAAAAAAGAATCCCGACCAACTGTTTGATCGGAACTCCTTTATTCTATTTGAATACCGCAAAGATAGGGTTTACTTTCTATATCTGCAACCTTTTTCGAAATGCTTTATAACATAAAAACAGCCTTTTAACTTAGAAATACGCTTTGACGTCTTTTTCTATATTGTTAATATCGTCAATTCGCTTAACCAGATTCCCTTTCCGGTCGAGGATAAATGACGTTGGCAACTGTTTGACATTATATAAACCTGCAACTTGCGAGTAGACCGATTGCGGGTCGCGTACACATATCCAAGGCAGGTTGGAGGCGGCGTTCCGCCAGAAATGGACGTCGCTGTCCAAAGAAATCTGGTAAATCTCCAGCCCTTGCGTATGATATTGGGTGTATAAATCTCCCAACTTCAGGTTGAGAGCAGGGGACCATTCGGCTTGATAGGCTGTAAAATTGATAAGGACAACATTACCTGTCGCTATTTCCGAAAGTTTGACCGACTCTCCTTTTACGTTCGGCAGCTCGATATCCAAAAATGAAACCTCTTGCGCTTTTACGTCGCTGTAATCTACCGGCCGCTGTGCCCGAAGCACCTTCATGGATTGCAATGTCAAATTGTACAGATGTTTGGAGCGCGGGCTTTCCGGGTAAAAATGGTTGTAGCTGGTCGCAACCGCTCCGTAGGCTTTCACGTCCGTCGGATTATACAAGTCGAAAAACAACAGGCCGTCAATTTGTTGGAACAAGGCAAAATAGGCCGCCGTGGACATAGGAGCTTCATAAATATATTTTTGAGCCACCTCTTTATATGCGTTTGCCACGTTTACGACTTGAGTCTGATAGGTTGTATCTGAAATCATCTTGTTTTCTTGCTCTTTCCTCAATCGGCTGATGGCTTGATTGGCATCCAGCTGGGCCAGCGTGATTGCTTTTATCGCTTTCGAGTTTTCAGATCCTTCGACGGTATAAGACGTGGCAAATGTTCCGGCGTCTGCCATAATCGAAACCGTTTCGGTAGAGTCAATCGCGAAATTGATTAATTGGTTGTTCAAACGCAGCCGGTAGAAATCCGGGTATTCCGGTTTAGGCTTCGAGAATTTGAATTTACCTCCGGGGGATAATTTGACAGAGTCCAGTGTAGTGACATCTGCAATCCCTACATTTTCCAAATACATGGTTTGTCCATCTGCTCCGGCAACCACTCCTTTGACTGTAAAGTTGGAAGAATCGTTGCATCCGGTAAACAGGACTGCACATAACCCCAATACGATCCACGTGAATGTTGATATTTGTTTAATCATTTCTTTTCTCCTTTAAATTCACCGCAAATATACATTATTTTACACTTGTGACCACATAGTTTGTCAATTCTTCTTGCTATTTTTAGAAAAAAGAACCTTTCACGCGTTTTTTATTTTCATTTTCATCCCTTTACATATAAACTTTCATTACATTTGCACCGATTTTACAGATAGAAAAAATAAGACAAAGATTATGCTTAATCCAATTAACAAGACAATCGAATTGGCTGATGGAAGAACCATCACCATCGAAACCGGGAAATTGGCAAAACAAGCAGATGGAGCTGTTACTGTTCGTATGGGAAATACGATGCTGCTCGCAACAGTCTGTGCCGCAAAAGATGCAAACCCGGGGGTTGATTTTATGCCGTTGCAAGTTGAATACAAAGAAAAATTTTCCGCTTTTGGCCGTTTCCCCGGTGGATTTACAAAAAGAGAGGGAAAGGCTTCCGACTATGAAATCCTGACGGCCCGGTTGGTCGACCGTGCTTTACGTCCGCTTTTCCCGGACAACTACCATGCAGAGGTGTATGTGAATGTGATTCTTTATTCGTCCGATGGCGTAGACATGCCTGATGCGTTGGCAGGGCTCGCAGCATCCGCAGCCTTGGCTGTGTCGGATATTCCTTTTAACGGGCCGATTTCGGAATGCCGTGTTGCTCGTGTCGATGGCAAGTATATCGTCAACCCGACGTTTGCTGAATTGGAGAAAGCAGATATTGATATTATGGTTGGGGCAACGCTCGACAATATTATGATGGTAGAAGGCGAGATGAACGAGGTGCAGGAATCGGAAATGCTGGAGGCTATCAAAGTTGCTCACGAAGCCATCAAGGTTCAGTGCCAGGCTCAGTGCGAGCTGTCAGAGGCTTGTGGCAAACAGGTGAAGCGTGAATACTGCCACGAAGTGAATGACGACGAGTTACGCAAAGACGTACACGACAAGTGCTACGCCAAAGCTTACGCAGTTGCCACTTCAGGTACGGACAAACATCAACGCGCCGATGCCTTCGACGCCATTGTGGAAGAATACAAATCGCAGTTTACGGAAGAAGAACTGACGGACGAGAAGGTTGAAATGATCAACCGTTATTATCACGACGTCGAGAAAGAGGCAATGCGTCGCGCCATCTTGGACGAAGGCAAGCGGTTGGACGGCCGGAAGACAACCGAAATCCGCCCCATTTGGATTGAAACAGACTGCATCCCGGGCCCGCACGGCTCCGCTATCTTTACACGCGGTGAAACGCAATCCCTTTCTACTGCCACATTAGGAACGAAAGATGATGAGAAAATCATCGACGATGTGCTCAACCACGGCAAGGAACGTTTCTTGCTTCATTATAACTTCCCGCCGTTTTCGACGGGCGAAGCGAAGGCCACACGCGGTGTAGGCCGTCGCGAGATTGGTCACGGACACTTGGCGTGGCGTGCGCTCAAGCGGATGATTCCGGAAGACTATCCCTATGTAATCCGTGTGGTTTCTGATATTTTGGAATCCAACGGTTCCTCTTCGATGGCTACCGTTTGTGCCGGAACATTGGCGTTGCGTGATGCCGGTGTGCCGATGAAGAAGCCGGTATCGGGTATTGCCATGGGATTGATTTCTGAGAACAAAGGGCAGAACTATGCCATCCTCTCCGATATTCTGGGTGATGAAGACCATTTAGGCGATATGGACTTTAAAGTGACAGGAACGAAAGACGGTATCACTGCTACCCAGATGGATAT
>CALUTX010000056.1 GCA_944323815.1 uncultured Parabacteroides sp.
CAAATCAATAAAAATTAGAGTTCGTCAAATCCCAGGATAAGGAGTTGGCGAACTCTATATTCTCATATAATCCTCAGAGGGTTTTGAATAGTGAGGACTTTTTCAGTGCCCTCCTGCTAAGGAGAAGTGCACATAAAAGTTTTTTCTTGTTCATAAGGATTTACTGTTTAATACTTCGTATGCATAACGTGCGTAATGGCCTTGTAAGCCATTGGCATATTGTTCCAACACTTGTTGCCCGATGCCATTTTGGTCTCCACAGAGGTAGAGTGCGCGTGCCAGATGCAATTCTTTGAGTGCCAGATTGCGCGTGGAGGTATCAATATCACCGGGGACGACACTGCTTTGAGCCTCTCGGTAAGTACGTATGGCATGAAAGCGAACGCCAGGCGTTGTCAGCATTTTGGCTAATTGCGGAACGGCTTTTGGGCTGCCAATGTCTTCGGTCGCCATAGAAATAGCTCGGAAATGAGAAAAATAATCTTCCGGAGCGAGCAATTGGGCTTTTTCGAGTATAACCGGCAGAACGCTCTGTTCTTTGGTTTTACCCAGTGCCATAATCAGAGCGTCGAGTGGGCTCAGGCTCATTCCAAATTGGTGCATACCTGTGTAATGCCAGCCCTTGTCCCATTTCAAATGGCTCTTGACCGAATCGGAAACGGTTGCCGAGCCGTTTTTGTCGCCCAGTATGCAAAGAATGCTGGCGAAGATAAGTTTGGCATCTGTATCTTGCGCTTGTTCGAATTGTTTCTGTATGAGTGTCAAACAACGTTCGGGATCGGTCAGCAGGATTTCCAACCCTTTGTAGTTGTCTGCTACGGTTTGGGCTGCTTGTTTCATCTCTGCACGACTGAAACCTTTGAATTCTTTGTCTTTTAGAACACGTTCCGGAAGGTTCCCGATTTGAACGAGATGTTTTTGTATTTTCTTGATGTCGATTTTGCGGAGTGTTTTATGCTCTTTGATACATTGAGCCGACAGATACCCGACAGCATACCCTTGATTTTGCAAGCAGGGTTGCATGCGAATGACCGGCATCGCGTCCCGGTGGGCACTGGCTCCCAGTCCGGTCGTCAGGATACCTTCGAGTCCTTTGGGCAACAGGCTGCGTAATGGTACGTCGGCATCATAGATGACATGTCGTTTCATCGGAGGAGAAAGAATGAAATAAGGATCGACAATCATGCCGTGCGTATCGAACGAACTTTGATGAAATGAGATGGTGTCCGGATAACGCCGGTGGTTTAATACATCATACACGGAAATGATGTGTTCGCCAATAACACGACGACGTTCACGAGTCTGCGGAATCTTGACAATGTCATAGAATCCTTTCATCTTAATCTTGGATTGGATAAAGGTACGTGAAACATCCAGTATGTCCGTATCATCAATGAATAGCCAATCGTTATTGTTGTATGAATCGCCCGGGTCGCGTTTCCCGCCTCCTGCACCTTGAACGGCTAACGTTTTCATCCCGGTATAATCGAATTGGGCACCGGCTGCAATGGCGATGTCTGCACTTCCGGTACTGTCGATAACGATTTGCGAACGGATGACCCCTCGCCCGAACGGAGTGGCAACTACGATTCCCTTTACCTGATGATTTTCAACCAATGCGCCACAACCTAATACGCCAAACCAGACTTTCCCTCCGGCTTTGAGTAAT
The DNA here is from genome assembly GCA_944323815.1 of uncultured Parabacteroides sp. GTDB lineage: Bacteria > Bacteroidota > Bacteroidia > Bacteroidales > Tannerellaceae > Parabacteroides. The sequence goes on from CALUTX010000056.1 coordinate 1,670, forward strand.
TCTCGGCGATACCATTCCATTTTCCAGTCCGATACCGACCGGTTCTTCCAATCTTTTTCCTGACGGGGATGGTCTGCCGGAGCCATCTCATGTACGCCTTGGTCGATGGTTGCGGTGAATCCTCCGCGGAATCCATCCCAGTAACAACCAATCAATCCCAACGTACCTAATCCACCTAAACCATGCAGGTAGTCGAGTACAAGTGTCCGGACGCCTTGTCGTGCAGCGGAGATTCCTGCTGAAGCACCGGCCGTCCCGCCTCCCATGATTACTACGTCGAATTCACCTAAAAGAGGTAATACTCCGGCAGGTGACTCGATTTTTTCTTTTTGCAGAAGTGGACGAAGGGGTTGAAGTATTTCGCCTATCTGTCCGTAATTGGTGGCTTGTACCTTTTTCTGATAGACTTTGGCGGAGGTTGGAACTGCACGTTTCTGGGTTTCGAATCCGATGACTTCTCCTAACAATTCACCCAAAAACAAAGCTTGGGCAGGGCGCATCCATGTTTGCATGGTTTGTTTGGGAAGATCCGCGCAAGGCCCCAGTATCCATAGATTCGCGAAAGATTGGCATTGAAATGCCTCTGTCGGAAGTGCACGTATGTTGTTGTACCCATCAGCCTCTTTTACACTTGTCCGGCACGTAACGGTTTGTTCTGGGATGTACCATAATAAATCAGAACTGTCTACTTGATCGGGGTCCCATGTTTGATTGCGGATTGTTTGTTCGATTTCCATTAGAGCACGATAAGAGGTGTCTTTGGGTTGAAGCCGGAAAGTATAACGCGTGACAGGATATTCTTTTCCTTTGGAGAAGACTGGAATGGCGAGCGATTCGGTGCGAATGAGATTGTCGGCCTCTTTGGGTCGGTTGCCGACGACCGTGAAGCTGTAATCCGTGGCTGGTTTGTCAGCATTGCGTACGGGAATGTCCAGCAAACGGGCGACAGAAGCCGTGTGTGTTGCGTCTATGATGGCTTTGGCCCGAATCGCTTGTCGTCCGGAACGATTGACCAGCGCAATGCCCGCCGGTTCGCCTTTATCGTCTGTCAATACATTGGTGGCATAACTGCTGTAAAGAAAATGAACGTTGTGGTTAATAAGTTCGTTTTCCAAAACAGTCTTGTAGTGAAGGGGACGGAATGTTTTTACCTCCTCGAAAAGGCGACGGGCAAGTGCTGTTTGGGTTTTTTCTTCCTTTTGCAAATCATAAAGGAAAGAACCGCAAATGTCGTCGCCCAAATAGGGCATATAGCCCACAAGGAACACCTTGCATCCCGTCCGTGCCGCCGCCACGGCAGCCGCTACCGCGCGCGAACTACCCCCAATGACCACTAAATCAACGTCAGCGATGACCGGGATCTGGCGCGAAGATTCATAGCAATAAGCCGAATCGGGTACAGCCGAGCGGACAGTGGTCTGCGCCTCAGCCATATTACCCAGTGAAGCCAAAGCTCCACTGGCAGCTGTTATTTTCAAGAAATCACGTCGTGTAATCATGTGTGTTATTATAAATTAAAACTTATTTTACCGGGACCAACAGTATGGCATCAGCAAAGATAGCACCTTCTGTTTGATCCCCAATGATTTGTATACTGGATTGTTCTCCCGGTTTAAAATCGTATGTTCCCAAATCGGCCCACGCCCCTTTTTGTTTACGAGGATGGATGGAGATTTCGTTTTGTTTGTCTCCTCTTTGGATATGGAAATACATGATTTCTGCCATTTCTTTATCAGGAAGAGCCGTGCAATAAAAGCGGATATTGTATCGTCCTGCTTGCTTAATGACAGGGAGAAAAGAGAACTTACATCCCGGGTAATCATTTTTAGCCCAAAGGAAACTGTTTTTATAATGCGCCCCGAAACGTTTAGTCCAAGCTCCTTGTCGGGAGATCTTGTCGATGTCCGAATCGTCCACGAGGATTTCAGGTGTACTGCCATCAAGATACGGATTTTCTTTGAGTGTTCGACGTAGTTGGATTACATTGATTTCTTGAACACTTTTTCCTTCGTCAATCGCTTGAGATGCGGCGACGGCAGCTGATTGCCCGAGCACCATGAAGACGGGTTCCATCCGGATGGAACCAAAGGCGATATGCGTCGAAGAGACGCAGACGGGAACTAACAGGTTCGTGCATTCTTCCCGTTTAGGCGTGATACTTTTGTAAGAGATTGGGTAGGGTGGGAAGCCGTGATATTCGACGTCGCCTTCATTCTTTACCATTCCGTTCACGACGATGCGCTGGCAGTTGTGTGAGTCCATGCCGTAGGCGGCCATGCCGATGGCGTCACCTACTGTTTCTTCTCCTTGACAGTTTTTCTGGGTCATAATGTATTCGCCGTTCAGGCGGCGGGCTTCGCGGACATATAGTTGCGTTGGAAAATTGTCATTATCCACAAACTCGTCTTTCGCCCAACCAAAACGGTTGATTTTGTTGCGTAGTTGTTCCGGTACGCGTTCGTCATGGGTCAAGAAGTACATCAATCCTTTGGTGTATTCGACATGCGCTTGCCATATGCGTTCGCGTGTAGCATAATCACCCTCCGGGTATTCGTAGTTCATCCCGATCATGTCGGTCGAGAGAGGACCTTTGTTGTTGACGTCATATTTATGGTCGGGCATGATTCCCCAGTTGAAGAGCAGGTAGTTGTTGATGTTGGGTGTCATCTTCTGCATGGCACGTGCCAAGAGCTCATACTTGGCGGGATCATAGGATGCCGGCTTCTCAAATGGACGGCGATTCTCGGGAACATCGGTTACGCAAAGGCGGAAATTATAGGCTTGAATGAGGTTGTCGCCGCTCCCTTTGTCCTTTAATGTGTTTTCGTTGATCCCCCAGCAATAACCGCTCGTGGAGTCGCCTTCGATGATATAGGGGTCTACGCCGTCGGGAAACTGGTGCCAGACGGACATCTGCACGCCGTTGAGCGTCTCGTCATACGTCTCGTTACTCTCCCGGCCGGTGAAATAGGAGACGCCGGCACGTGCCATCAAGTCGCCTTCATAGGTACAGTCGATGAACTGTTTGGCTTTCACAATAAGGTGTGGCGTCTGTTCGGGTGCGTTCGAATCTTCCAGCGTAATGGAGCAGATGCGTTTGTCTTGTACATCTGCCTGGATGATGCGGCGGAAGCGGATTACCTCCAAGTCGGCGTCGGTGACGAAGCGGTTCATCACTTCGGTCGCCACACTGGGTGGGAAGGTCCACTGTTCGAACTTGTTGTAGTGTTCGCCTACACGACGGTAAAAGAGGCGTGCCAGCCCGGTGACGGCGTATTTGTTGCCGATGTCGGTCATGCCGAGCCCGCCCGTCGTCATACCGCCCAAGTATTTGCCCGGCTCGACGAGGAGTACCGACTTCCCCAGTTTCTGGGCCGAATAGGCGGCGACAACACCTGCCGACGTCCCGCCGTAGACGCAGATATCGACTTCCCGCACGGTGGCCGCATCGTTGTTTTTCTCTCCGCTGCAAGAAGCGGAAAGGATTAAAAAGGTAAGCAGTAAAGATTGGATAAGATGTTTCATATCAGCTGTTTTAGTTATTTGTTGTAAAACTATCCCTCACCGGATATTGTGGGGTGAGGGATAGTTAGTATATGTATTAATATCCCGGATTTTGCTCCAGATTATCATTGACTAAAATATCATCAGCCGGAATGGGCCAGAGGTAATTTTTCTCCGGGTCGAATGACATTTGATAGAACGTTGTGATGTATCCTGCCTCTTCCATCGGTTTCAGGTCTGGCAGGCCGTTTTCGTCTATTTCCGGAATACCGCCTATCGGGAAATTCCCGTCGTCCCAGTTCTTCAGGATCTGTAAAAAGTCAGATGACAACTCACGATTGGATGCACTTCCTGTCAGTCCGTTCCAACCAGCATCACCGGACCATGCACGTGACAAGTAATACATGGGTTTGTTATGTGATTTCTCGGCTATGCGCCAACGCAACAGGTCGCGATAGCGGATGCCTTCGAAGGCAAATTCCATGCGCCGTTCGAAACGGATGATGCTCCGTAATTTCTCTTGCGAGGTCACTTCTACACGCGGATAGGTGATGCCCGTACCACGATAAGCCCGTTCGCGTAGCAGATTGATGGTCTTGTCCAAGTCGTCTTGTGTGCATTGCCCCAGTTCATTTTTCGCCTCCAAATAGGTCATTAAAATTTCAGCATAGCGCAAATAGGGGAAACAGTTGTCAGATATATTACCATTGTTATTGAAGTCTGCCCAATTGTCTTTGACAAATTTGCGAAGAATTAAGCCGTTGTACGCTGAGTGCTGATTCGATCCTTTGGAATCATTGCTAGGAACCATTTGCCCGGAGGAAACTTCATATACCTGAATGGCGTATGGACTTGGATTGTACTCGTAGCCCACTGTGATATAATCCGGATATTTCTCAGGGAATGTTCCATCCAATTTCGACTGCTCATATTCGGTATAGTCTGCTGAATATTTGGTTTTGAAAGGTTGGATAGTCATTGCCAAGCGCGGATCACGGTTTGCGAAAGGGTCTTTGGGATTGTAGAGCGGTGACTCGTCAATGGGCAGACCGTCTGTGCAGAGATAAGCACAAAACAATTCCAAAGAAGGACTGTGATTACAATATCCATTAATTTTCCGGATCACGTAATTCTTGACATTCGTGGCAATTCCGAATCCTTGTTTAAGAGCCAAATCTCCTTTAAAATAAAACATATATTCGGGTGAAGTGTCTGCTTTGAATAAGTCTAAGAAGTTCTCATGTAGCGAATAAACTCCAGAGTTCATAATTTCTTCAGACGCTTCAATAGCCGTTTGCCAATCTTCATGGAAGAGTGCGAAACGGGCTTTGAATCCCAGTGCTGCACCTCTCGTCGGGCGTTGTTGTTCCGGATAAGAATCGGGTAACAACTCAGCGGCTTTGTCTAAACATTCATACGCATAAGCTAATACTTCCTCTTTGGGTGAGAGTGTTGTCTCATAGGCTTCATCCAATGACATCCCTTTGTTTAACACGCAATTCCCCCAATAAGTTGCCAGCTCCCCATAGGCGAAACCAATCATGAAATAGGCTTCCCCTTTGTATTGATTCACTTTTTCTTCGCTTACTCCAACAGCCGTTCCATTGTCTAACGCTTCAATTACTTTCAAGGCACGTACAACTGACTTATAGTGTGAAGTCCAACGTCCGTTTGAAGTTCCCCATTGGGAAGTAACAGTTCCTAGTGTTATTTCGTTGGAACCGTCACGGTTCAGCATATCATCGTCCCACTCAATGGCATCGATAGGGAAGAAGTCGGGACGCCACAAATCATTCAGTGCCATTTCAATTTCGGTTTCGTCACGATACCAGTTTTCGCTGGAACCTTGTGCTAGTGGGTTCAAATCAAGATCGGCACAGGCACTCAAACCCACTGCGGCAATACCGGATAATAGATATTTACTTATTTTGTTCATATTGCATTCGTTTTAAAATGAGATATTCAGGCCAAAGATATAAGAGGACATAATCAGGTCTCCGCTACCGTTGGGGTCGCCGGGAACCCATTCAGGATCATATCCGTCCGGATAGTGAGAGAAAGCAGGAAGGTCGTTTGCACTGAAATAAACCCGCAAATTGTCGACAAAGAATTTCTTCGTGATTTCTTTCGGAATGGTATATCCCAACGTGATGTTTTTGATACGCATATAGCCGCCGTTGAACAGATAGAAGTCGCTGCCGGCATAAATATTCGTTGTGTTGGTGGTTAATTTCGGATATTTGGCTGCTGCATTTTCTGCATCTGTTGCCGTTGGCCTCCAATGGCTTTCAATCAGGTTTAACGGAGCAGAATAGGATTGGTAGCTGAATGGTTCAACCGCCCATGACCAGTAGGTTAGTTGGTGACCAATCCCTTGAAACGCCAGATTGAAATCGAACCCTTTCCATTCAGCCCAGATTGAACCTCCGTATTGCATTTCCGGTAGCGAGTTCCCTAAACGGACACGGTCACCTGAAGCTGAGATGATACCGTCACCATTCACGTCCCGGTAACGGATATTACCCGGACCGTCGTTGTTGGTTAAAACGGGGATTTTATTCCCGTTTTCATCATACATGGCCTCTTCGTTCAGGATGATGCCCATGTTTTCGTAACCATACCATTCTTGGTAGTAAGAACCTTCTTCGCTGATTTTATTCCCGTCGATTTGTTGCCGGTCCGCCATGTAACCCATCCGCGAACGATAGTCTGAGAGGTTGAAGCTGGCTCCATACCGGAAATCGTTGATTTGATCGCTCCAAGAAAGCTCCAAATCCCACCCTTTCGTGTTCATGTCAGCCGCATTATTTTGCGGTGCATTGTAACCAAAATAGGAGGGGAAACCTACTTGCATCAACATGTCGGTTGTTTTCTTGTAATAATAATCGGCAGAAGCACGTAACCGATTATTCAACAAAGTAATATCGGCGCCAATTCCGTATGTAGTTGTCGTTTCCCATGTCAAATCGTGGAATGCATAATCAGTCTGATAAGCGGTTTGGACAACATCAGCCATTCCGGTTGCAGCGTTAGGAATGAATCCAGATCCGAATGCCAATAATGCTTGATAAGGAAATTCGTTGTTAGCTAAATTATTTGCAATACGCTCATTCCCTAATTGTCCGATAGAACCTCGAATCTTTAAATAGTCGATGACACTCTTATTGAACCAAGGCTCTTCCGAGATGACCCAGCCGGCACTGACTGATGGGAATGTCCCCCAGCGATGCCCGTCGGCAAAACGGGATGAACCGTCGGAACGGATATTGGCTTGCAACATATAGCGATCCGCCCATGAATACATGATCCGCCCGAAAACGGAACGGTAGGCATTATGTCCGGCATTTCCACTGTTGTATTGGTAATCTTCCGGTCCCAGATTCAGATAGGGGAAATTATTTAATGTATAATTAGTCCGATTGGCTCCTTCGTTTTCCCATTTATATGAGTAATCTTCATAACCGGCCATCAAACTGATGGAATGTCGTTTGATGTCAAACTTATAGTTAGCATAAAATTGCATGGTTAAACTACGCGTATCGTTACGGGTTTCAGCAACACTGGTAGATGCGTAGCCGGCTCCCGGCACATAAGCTCCTGTGATTTGGCGTAATTCATACGCTGTTTTATGGTCTTTGAATTTATCAAACGTGTAACGCGGGGATGCGACGGCTGTCAATGTCAAACCTTTTACAGGGGTGAGGTCTAACTGAAGTTTACCACTGACTCGGTAGTATTCCTGAAGGTTTCTTCCGCTTAAATCATGTAAGGCAATCGGGTTATCCCCGTCTTTACCGTCTGCATAACTTCCGTCCGACCAATAGGCGTTGTAAAGCGGTGAACTGAACATGAAGTCTTTTACAATTTTACCTCCGGCTCCGGTGTGGGGAGAATCCAAATTGGAGTACACCATGTTAATATCGACATTGGCATGAATCCAACTATTGATGTTGTAGTCGTTGTTTGACCGGATATTGAAGCGTTCAAAATCCTTGTAATCGTAAAGTGCATCCGATTCGTAATAATTGAGACTGAAGTTTGTTTTCAGTTTCTCTGTACCTCCAGAAAGATTGATCGAGTGCCGTTGATGGTGTGTCGTGTTGTTCAAACCCAATTCCATGAAGTCGGTATCCGGGTAAAGGTCCGGATCTTCAGCACGTAACTGCGCATAGTTGTTGATCAAATCTTCCGAATAGGCAGAAAAGAGAGAGGTGGCACCATCATTGTATGCCAATTCATTATAGCCGGTCATCCATTGGACGGCATTTGCCATTTTGGGTTTGGTAGTTGCCGCATCAATGCCATATTCCATATTATAAGAAAGGTGGAATTGGTTGGTTTTGGCCCGTTTGGTCGTAATCAAAATGACACCAGCTGCGGCACGAGAACCGTAGATAGCAGCCGAAGCGGCATCTTTCAGTACTTGGATGTCTTTCACATCTTCAGGGGCGACTTCATTCATTTCGCCCGGTACACCGTCGATGATGACTAATGGGTCATTGGTTGACAAAGTGGTCACACCTCGTATGCGAATAGAGGCGCTTGCAGTCGGGTCGCCACTTGAGCGTGTAATTTGCACGCCGGCCATCTGTCCTTGCAGTTGATTGGCCAATTGGGGCGTATTCTTCATGGCCAGTTTTTCACCGCTCAGAGAAGAGGTTGCACCGGTCAAATCGCTTTTGCGAGCTGTACCGTAACCAATCACCACCACTTCGTCCAAATTCTGTAAATCTTCTTGTAGGGTGATGTTGAATTGCGTTTTACTTCCAACAGTGATTTCTTGTGTCACATAGCCGATATAAGAAATTTGTAGGATGGAGGAAGATGTTACTTCAAGGCTAAAGTTCCCATCAGTGTCGGTAATGATTCCATTAGTCGTTCCTTTTTCGATTACATTTGCACCGATAATTGGTTCTCCATTGAGATCAGTCACTTTTCCCGAAATTTGTTTGGTTTGTTGCAGAGCGGGGCGTCCGGGAATGGGGAGTTGCTTTGTTTCAGTTGCCGTTACGGACGGTGTCGGTGCAGATTCGGCTACCATGTTTTGTAAAGGAGCCACGCATAGTAACGCTGTTGCGAATTTTACAAGGGAAGAAGAGTCTTTAAGCTTCCTGTAAAATGCATGATACGTTGGTACGTTTTTTAACATTAGCATAAACTGTTCCTTTTAAAATTATTACTAAATAAATTGTTAAATACTTTCGGGCTTTGCCCGAAAACACAAAAGGCATGCCTTTTGTGTTTTCCTTAAATATATTAAAGGTGTTACTTCATAGGCACTTTCTTTTTTTATTTATATATTATATGATATTAAATTGTTTCTGTTTTGCTGTCCCGAAGACAGAAAGTCTGTCATCGGTTTGTTTATTATTTTCTGTTACAAAGAAATATATTTATTTATTATTGTGCAAATATTGCATATTGTTTTTGTCCATGTTTTGCGTGTATGTTTTATAACATAGGGTGGTCCGTTTGTCCTTTCTGTGAAGCAGTTGTTTACATTTATCAAAGCGAAAACGCCGGAAGGCATCCCTTCCGGCGTTTTCGCTTTGATATATCAAGGTGTTACTTCATAGGCATTTTCTTTTACGATGTGATATTATATGATATTAAATTATGCTCATTTGTTATTTTCTGTTGCAAAGAAATATATTTATTTATTGTTGTGCAAATATTGCATACTATTTTTATCCATGTTTTACGCCTATGTTTTATAACATAAAGACTTTACTTCTCTTTTTCCGCCGGATAGATTCCTTTTCCTGCCGGTTAAACGGCGTTTTCTCCCAAGGTAATTTTGTGTTTTTTTGTTTGCTATCGGAAAAGATGTACATTTGTGAATAGATCTATCAATTTAAAAAGAAAGAGAATATGGCTCAGTACAAACGAATTCTATTGAAACTTAGCGGTGAGTCGCTGATGGGAGAAAAACAATATGGAATCGACGAAGTGCGTTTGAACGAATACGCCCGGCAAATCAAGGAGGTGGCCGAGATGGGTGTTCAAATCGGAATCGTAATCGGAGGTGGCAATATCTTTCGTGGCTTGAGCGGCGCGGCGAAAGGGTTCGACCGGGTGAAAGGCGACCAGATGGGAATGCTGGCAACTGTGATAAACAGTCTGGCGCTCAGTTCGGCATTGGCGGTTCAAGGAGTGAAAGTGAAGGTTTTGACGGCGATTCGGATGGAACCGATTGGTGAGTTTTATAATAAATGGAAGGCGATCGAACTGCTTGAAGCCGGTTATGTGGTGATTCTTTCCGGTGGGACGGGTAATCCGTTCTTTACGACCGATACCGGTTCGTCGTTGCGCGGCATTGAGATTGAAGCGGATGTGATGTTGAAAGGGACGCGTGTGGATGGTATTTATACGGCTGACCCGGAGAAAGAGCCGACGGCAACCAAGTTTGCAGACATTACCTACGATGAGATTTACCGGCGGAATTTGAGGGTGATGGATTTAACCGCCACGACGATGTGCAAGGAAAACAACCTGCCGATTATTGTCTTCGACATGGATACGCCGGGCAACCTGAAGAAGGTGATGATGGGCGAGGCGATTGGAACGCTGGTACACAATTGAGTAATTGACAACTGATAAGTAAGGCGGGGCGTTGAAATGGCTGCCGAACCATAAAAAACGAGAGGCGTGTCAAAATAGGCTGCGCCTATTTTTTCAGAAAAGAAGAAATAGTAAAGAGGCTGTGCCGTAAAATCAATTACGACACAGCCTCTTTTATTTGCTCAAAAACCGTTTAAAACCCTCTTACCGGTTGTATTTGCTCCAATCTACGTTGTGCATGTCGCCACTGGCTGCCAACTCTTCGTGGAAGGCGAAACAACATTTCAGGTTCTGAGGCGTATGCCCTTTGATGCCCATTGCCAAGTATTCTTCTAACAGCGGTTTGTAATCCGGATGCACGCAGTTGTCGATGATGCAACGTGCCCGTTGGATGGGCGACTTGCCGCGTAGGTCGGCGACGCCGTATTCCGTGATGATGACTTTGACGGAATGCTCGCTGTGGTCGAGGTGGGAAACCATCGGGACGAACGAACTGATTTTTCCCTCTTTGGCGGTTGACGGCGTGGTGAAGATGGACAACATCGCAGCACGTGTGAAATCGCCCGAACCACCGATACCGTTCATCATACGTGTTCCCGTAACATGCGTCGAATTAATGTTTCCGAAGATGTCTGCCTCCAGCGCCGTATTGATAGCAATCAGACCCAATCGGCGTGCCACTTCCGGATTGTTGGAAATCTCTTGCGGACGAAGCAATATCTTGTCTTTGAAGAAATCCAAGTTGGCATAAATCTCGCGGATTACCTCGTTGCTGACGGAGAGCGAGCAACCACTGGCAAATTTGACGCGCCCCTCTTTCATCAAAGCAATGACCGCATCTTGAATGACTTCCGTGTAAACGTTGAAAGCCGGAATCTCTTTGTTTTCGCCCATGCAACCCAGTACGGCGTTGGCTACGTTTCCGACACCACTCTGAAGCGGTACGAATTCTTTCGGCAGGCGACCGGCGCGGATTTCCCCGACAAGGAAGTTCGCTACGTTCTGTCCGATTGCCATTGTCACGTCGTCTAATGGAGTGAATTTGCCACCCTCGTTGGGCTCGTCTGTCTTGACAATGCCGACAATCTTGGCAGGGTCGACCTTTACGCAGTCGCTCCCAATGCGGTCAGACGGCTTGTAGATAGGAATCTCGCGGCGATAAGGCGGGTCGGCTGGTTCATAAATATCGTGCATTCCGCGTATCTCTTTCGGATGGCGGCAGTTCAATTCGACAATGATTCGGTCGGCCATCCGGCAAATGGTCGGAAGAATCCCCACGCCACTTGTCGGAACGATTTCGCCCTCTTCCGTGACGTCGGCAGCCTCGACGATTGCCACGTCTACTTTGCCTAAGAATCCATAGCGCAAATCTTGCGCGAGTTCAGACAGATGCAAGTCAAAATACTGGGCTCCGTGTGCATTCAGCAGGGCACGCAGGTCTTTGTTGGATTGATACGGCGTGCGGAACTTAATCGCATTGGCACGCGCCAAAACGCCATCCAGCTTGTCGCCGGTCGATGCACCGGTGAACATCCCGATTTGGAACGGATTTCCTTTTTCATGTTCGGCAATCGCTTTTTGAGCAATTGCGCCCGGCACAACTTTGGGGCATCCCGCAGGCGTAAACC
>CALUTX010000057.1 GCA_944323815.1 uncultured Parabacteroides sp.
TTTTCTGAAAATGACCGTCGTATTATCCTCATGACATATCACAGCGCAAAGGGATTGGACTTTGATAATGTTTTTATTCCATTTGCTAATAACAATTTGTATATCAGTCCGGATGAAGGCATGGCTAAAACCTTGTTTATGGTGGCAATGACCAGATCAAGAAATAATTTGTATATTTCCTATTATGGCTATCCAAATGATTATCTGGAGGCTTTCAAGTCAAATTGTTCGCACATAGATATTTCCACATCGGTGGCAAGCCAATCAACAACTAATAACAATAATAACAACCCTTGGGGATTTTAATTTATAGATACAATGGATTATTTAGCAATTATACGTAAGGCGGATTTCGTAGATTTATTCAAGTATGGCAAATTGAATGTTTATTCGGCAATCAATTTTGACGGAAATATCAAGGCTCATGCAAATGATGATGATTTGTTTGAGAAGTTAACAAAGAGCATGAACTTATTCGAATACTCTTTTGAGTATATGGTGATACACTTTGTTAGCAATAATGGGAATGAGTATCCCTATCCCATAAGCATTGAAGATGTAAGGGGGCTTTATACTTTTGATGAGGAAGCTAAAAAGGAAATGAACGTATCGTTTGATTCTCGAATTAGGCTTCATGTGTCACCTTGGAGTGAGAAATTTAAAACTTTGCATAATAATCGGTTAATATCGCAGGCAAAACGAGGTATTGATAATTTATGGACGATATTTGGTTTGTCGGAAACTGACAGAAAAATGTGTGAATCTATTATTACCGATGATATTGTTTCCGAAGTATTTGATGAATTATTTTCATATAAGCGTCCTATAGGAGAACAATCTATATGGACGTATCTTCTACGATATGAACGCCACAGTTTTTATCCTAAAAATACAAAAGGGTATTTTTGTGACTATATTCATGTAGCTTGCAATTGGATGGCAAAAAAAGAAATACAGAACGATGTTGCCATCGAAACAGCATTGTATAATTTGATAAAAGAAAGCCCAGCAACGGACTTCAAGCCACTTTCACAAATAGCAATAAATTCAAATTTACCTTCTAAAACGGATGAGAAAGCTAAGTGCCAATTTGCTATTGCAGCTCCATTGTTTTTATTTATGAAAGATAAATTTAGTGATGGATTTCATATTGATTCGAAAATTATTAATTATGCCAAAACTTTTGGGTTTGAATGTTCTGTTGCTGTGTATCTTTTAGGGCTAACTCTTGGGTATGATAAAACCTATGATGCATATTATGATTTTGTTAAATTGTCTATATTTAACGTTGTAACAAATCAAGAAATCAAAATACCAAATATAGATTATGTACAGAAAACTCAAATTAATGAAGTTCATTTTGAGAACATGAAGGTAAAAGAATTTACTACAGATCTACCACTTTTCTCTAACGAAATAATAGAGAATAAACATTACGAAAGTGTATTGCAAAATGTAAACAATAAACATTTTGAACATCTCCCATCTGTTCAGCAAGGGAATTTATTTATTGTGGGAAACAATAATAAAAAGGAAGAACCAATAGCCTGGTTTAGGGTAAGCAATAAAGAAAACCATAATTTACAGCCTGCTTTCAACAAGAATGACATTTTGAGTTTGGAAAATAAAGGCTATAAAATAGTTAAGAGGTTGAAAAAAGAAGAGAAATCTTATATTATTTCACAAGGTTATGATGTTCCATGACGCTTTCAATTTTAATATTTAAGTTAGCATGAGTAGTAAGTTGTTTCAATGAATTTCATGCCTGTGCGGTCAAAAGTGTCGTTTAGCTTGGAGGGTATGGAACGTATTGACGATATATTGCTTCATAAGGCTATTCGCGAGATATTAACAAACTTGGTAATTCATACGGATTATATGATAACTGGTGTACTGAGAGTAGAGAAACATGATGACAAGTTTGTCTTTTCCAATCCGGGTTCACTGAAACTTCCTATAATGGATATTTACGCAGGAGGACATTCCAAGGCGAGGAATCCTAATATGCAAGCGATGTTGAGGATGATTGGTTTTGGAGATAACATTGGATCTGGTTTCCCTACTATTTTGGAGGCTTGGAAAAAGGAAAATTGGAACAAGCCTTATTTAGTGGAACGTTTGGATTTACATGTGGTGGAATTGATACTTTCCATGGTATCGCTTATCTCAAACGAATGTCATGAAGCATTGCAAGATGTTTATGGAGATGATTACACTGTATTGAACAAAGAGGAACAATTAGTCTTGGCTACAGCCATTACAGAGAAAGCTATTTCCAATTACCGAATGCAGCAATTATTAGATAAAAATCCGTTGGAGGTAGGTAAAATTCTATATTCTTTGGTCGACAAGAGTATGTTAGTTTCGACGAACAAAGGACGTTGGACTTCTTATTCCATTAATTTTAATTATGCTCAAGGAGTAAAGGCCAAGGAGCAAAGGTCAAGGAGTAAAAGTCAAGGAGTAAAAGTCAAGGAGCAAAAGTCAAGGAGTAAAAGTCAGGGGGTAAAAACAAAGGAACAAAGAAAAGAAGGTATCATTGAAGATTTAATTACCTATTGCCAACAACCTCGTACTTTACAAGAAATAGCAGATTATTTGGGATACTCTGATAAATATAGGATGAAGCGTGTTTATATTGATCCTATTCTTGATGATTTGTTGAGAATGACTGTTTCAGAAAGTAAAACTGCTCCCACACAGAAATATGTCAGTATAGAAAAATAAAAGCGGGATGTGGACAGGATTTACCCGCCGGGTAAGTTTGTCTGGGCTTCGGGAAAATAGATTTTGTAGAAGGGGGAATGAAAAGAGTTGTGCGTGCATGCATAAAAATTAGAGAATCAAAAAAATTGCAGAAATCATCTGCCATATAAAATAATTCTGTAACTTTGTTCTCAATAAGCATAGTGGTTGTTATTTGTATGTTTTTGTAATTCAATGTTATAAGACAACGATATTTTGCTATTTGCCAACTTTGTTGAGTGTCATAATTTCATCTAACTAGTGTTAGTTGCCAAATATAAATGTACAAAAGATGAAGGAAATTATGTGTATAAAACTTCCAGCATGGCTTGACAAAATCATTTTTGAGGATTTTGAAGCTGTTTATGAACCACGCCCTATGGAAGTGGTTTATAACCCAGAACAACCATACGGATTTGTAAAATTATACTTGGGTACATATTTCCCTAGAAGTTTTGCAGAAGCTTATAGCATTGTAACCTCTCTCATGACAAACAATAAATATAAACAATCATTGTATTCTTTACAAGAAGTAAACATTTTAGATTTCTGCTGTGGAACGGGTGGTGAAATTATAGGTTTACTTGTTGCATTGAGCGAAAATCTTCCTAATCTAAAACGGGTGAATATAAATGCATACGACGCGAATCCAGATGCGATACGTTTTCTATATCGTCTTACAGAGTCAGTGGAAAGGGTGTCGGAATTGAGGCTTGAAATACATATCAACCCTCAATGTATTTATATCGAATCTGAACAGGAAATACGGGATGTCATAAATATGTCAAATATGCAATATCATTTTATGATGTCATTTAAGGCTATAAATGAATTTGTGCAACATGGAACTTTTAATGAAAACAATCCATATGAATTGATAGCTTCGTATTTTTCCCCATTGCTTAAAGCTAATGGAGTCTTTATTATTTCTGATGTTACAACAAAACTAGCTAATGGTACTTTGTATTATCCACAAATGATGAATAGCGGAATAAATAGATTTCTAAAGAACTCACAGCAATATAAAAGTATCGTGCCAAATGCATGTTTCCACCTCGAGGACCAATGTTCCGGTTGTTATATGCAAGATATCTTTCATGTATCCCACAGGGGGAAAAATAATGATATAAGTAAAATCGCATACAGAATAATTTGTAATAAATCATTTGCTCAGGAAGTAATGGCAGGATATCCATCAAAAACATGTCGTGCAATAAATCCGTTGGCAGATAAAAATACACCTTATGACTTATGGCATTAGATAAAAATACACCAGACAAGTTCCAGCAGATAATCAACAACATGTCTGCTGATAGAACCGCAATAGTCAAAGGAGTTGCAGGTTCTGGAAAATCGTTGACTCTTCTATGGAAAGCCAGGCAAGTTTCAACGCTAACAAGTTCATATGCAATTATAGTATATACAAAATCCTTAAAGCAGTTTTTTGTCGATGAGTTGGCTGATATTGGGCCAACTGAAGGTCATGTATATTATTTTGAAGAATGGAAACGTTCTTCAAAGCCTCAATTTACATATATGTTTATAGATGAGTGTCAAGACTTTAATGCAGACGAAATAGAAGATTTTAAGGCTCATGGAAAATACTGCTGGTTTTTTGGTGATTCCAATCAATCAATAATGGAATTCCCTACCCACCCTGTTCAAAATGTTGAAGAAACAGCCAGACAATTAGGAATTCATCCACAAGATTTATGTATTAACCATCGCCTCACAATTGAAAATGCTAAGGTTGGTGAATATATACGTCCCGAATCCCGTTTGTCATTTGCTTGTATCAAACATGGCCCTAAGCCACGTTTAATACAAACCGCATCACAACTTAATAAGATAATAGAATACGTAAATAATGGTTTAACCGATGTGGGTATTCTTGTATATTATAATGATCAAGTAGATATGATTCGAGATTATTTTCTGTCAAAAGGAATACCTGTTCAATGGAAGACAAAAGACAATATGGACATTGATTTCAAATCAACAAGTCCTAAAATAATTACTTGGCACTGTGCTAAAGGATTACAATTTAATGATGTATTTATTCCATGTTGTGGACTTAATGAATTTAGGAATTATGTCAACAAGGGTATTATAGATCCAATGACTGAAAAAGAGTCTGCATTATATGTAGCAACAACACGTCCGTTGGAAAATCTTTATCTTTTATATACTAATAATCTGACACCCAAATTACCAGCACCCAATTCCCATATCTATGCAGGAAATGGAACTGAAGCCAATGGACCATTTTAAATATATACTTTATGAAATTATATATACCGACATCAAGCTTAAATATAGACAATCTACTTCAGTCTGAATGTATTTTGCCTATATCTCATTATGCTCAACGACTAACTGGGTATAAATCCTATGAACAAATAGAAGAGCTTCGTCCTTTTAACGCTATCGTATTATTTAAATATCCAGTTCAATTTACTATTAACGATGCCGAACGTTATAATTATCCAGTGCTTATTGAATTTGAAGATGATGCACAAACTCAGGATTTCTGTGAAAACGAGATACAAGATGGTGTTTGTGTTTGTTCTCATGCTCTGAATCTGACTCCGACCAATTGCTGTTTCTATTTCTTCTCAGAACAAGCGTATAAAATTACTTTAGTAAATACCCAAAGTAATGAATCGATCAAATACTTTAAAAATTATTCTATAGTTTCAAATATTAATAAACTTGAAACAAGGCTACTTCCGAAGCTTGTATCTATTCCATATTATGAAGTAGGAGTATTTGAGGATGGAGTTATTGATAAACAAAAGGGCGTATTATATGCATATCTTTTAGGAGAGCAGAAATCTGTTAATCATGATTTAGCGGTACAAGTAAGGCTTACTCAAGATATATACAACATATTAACCAGTCTTATTTCTAATCCCTCATCTGTAACTGTTTTTGGTGAGAAATTATCTTATTTGTTGGATGAATATAAGAGGATTGATTTAACAGAAAGAAATAGTGCAGAACAATTTGAAGTTAACTTTAAGAATGAGTTAGGAAGCAGGTTTTGTTTCCTTAAAGGATGCTTAATAGGATTTCTCAAAAAAATAAATTGTTGGGATTATGTATTTGCTTCATTATGCAATAAATGGAAATGTTATTTCCTTCCAAGAATATCAGAACTTCATACTAAAGATGATTATTTAAAGCTTCGTTCTGACATTGAAAAAAGAACGGCATATGCAGTTGATGTCTTCAAAAAAAGTCTACCCCCATCTACTTTGAATGATATTTCAATGAATGGAAATACTATTTCAATTTCTAATGCTCCATTAGTTAATGCTATTATCGATTATGTAATAAAAAATAAGCAAACAGTAGAAAATTTATATGCTAATCGCCTTGGATTTTATATGGGAGCGATGGAAACCATTGTACCTATATTAAAGGGACAAATTGGTGAAATCAATTGGGAGAAGTCTAAAGAACGAGCATACATAAATAATTTACATGCATTTATTAACGATCCGGCCATCCATTTTGAAATAAATAACATTGATAACATTGAACTCAAATCTATAGCAGTATTTATATTAAAAGGTCAGAGTTACAATGATTGTGTGGCTTTGTGCAAAATGGCAGAATTTGAGAATTATCGTTATATCCTTTCTTTATGGGGGAGTTTGTGTGGTTATATGGAGATGAATAAGAACGTGTTATCCGATATTCTCAATATATCAACCTATTCACTCGTATATAAAAAATTATATGGTAAAAATATGGGAACCTTATCCCGTAATATTATCAATCCAGAGTCTTTTATTAATTGTTCTTCTGGAAATTTCGCGAATCAATCTTGTGAGATTTTAAAGGAAGAATTATCTTTTATTCTTAAATCTGTAAACTTCAAGGATATTACTCAATTGGTAGATAAATTTGAATCGTTCTTATCTATTTCACCAAAACCGATAGATGAGTGTTTTGAAGAAGCTATTAATGAAACGTTATCGAAGAAAGCTAAGAAACAAAAAGAGTTAGCTAGATTGTCCTTAAAGATCTATCAATCTGCAAATAATTATCATGCGATTTGTACAGTATTAGAAAAGACCAGCTTGTCTAAAACTGTACAAAAAAATATTTTGAAACATTTTGGCTATAATGAAGAAAAGAAATGTAAAATCAGAATAAAGAAACAGGAAATTCCTTCCCTGTTTCCCGAAATGAATCAACCAACTTCTATAACTAATCAAATCACATTGAATCGTTTGCCTAATATTCCGTCCTTTGTAGGATTAGATGAGAAAGTGTTAAGGCGTCTTGAGCAAAATTGGTTATTTACAGAGTTAAAATATCCTAATAATATGGAAGAACACATACGTTTCTTTGTAAATCTTTGTAAGAAGGAAGGAATTTCGGGAAATGCAAAAGGGCCAACTTCCTTGACTTCTGTATTTACACAGGAAATTGCATATAAAGTAGAAAAAGAATTGTTAGCATACTATGGTATTCGATAAAATTGCAATAAAGAATGACTCCGGTATGATTGTAGAAGCAATCACTCCGGTAATCATTTCGGCAAGTCGTTCTACAGACATTCCTGCTTTTTATGCACGATGGTTTTTTAACCGTTTGGCAAAAGGTTATTGTGCATGGTACAATCCGTTCAACCAACAGAAAATGTATGTTTCATTCAAGAATTGCAAGGTAATTGTTTTTTGGACAAAAAATCCGAAACCGATTCTACCTTATCTTCATATTTTGGACGAAATGGGTATTCATTATTACTTTCAAGTGACACTGAATGACTATGTTAAGGAAGGATTTGAACCAAATGTGGCTTCTGTTGATGAACGAATAGAAACATTCAGAACGCTGTCGGATATGATTGGAAAAGAGAAAATAATTTGGAGGTTTGATCCTCTTATTGTTACTCCAACAATCGGCCCTAGAGAACTTTTAACCCGAATATGGGATATTGGTAATAGACTTAGAGGATATACCAATAAATTTGTATTTAGTTTCGTTGATGTTAAAGTTTATCGTAAGGTTCAAAACAACCTTGTGAAAGAAACAATAATTTTTACCAAAGAAAATGTTGAAAACGCAGAAGCTAACTATTCTCAGAGAATAGAGATTGTGCAAGGCCTTCAAAAGATAAGGAATGCATGGTACAAAGGCGGTTGGGATGTTGAGATTGCTACCTGTGCAGAAGATATTGACCTTGAAGTATATGGCATAGAACACAATCGTTGTATTGATGGAGAACTGATGAAACGAATTTTTGCAGAAGACGAAGAACTGGTTTATTATCTCCATACATTGAAATTACCAGAAAGAGATCTGTTTGGAAACCTGCCTCCAGTACTAGAGAAGACACGTAAGGTTAAGGATTTAGGACAACGTAAGGCTTGTGGGTGTATGGTCAGTAAAGACATCGGGATGTATAACACTTGTCGTCATTTATGCGTTTATTGTTATGCAAACACCAGCAAAGAATGTGTTTTGAATAATAAGGAAAAACATAATGATGAAAGTGAAAGTATCATTGGATAATTAAAGGCCGGCTGTTTGCTGACACTTCGCTCATTAATATGGTATAAACTGCATTGAGGTTTATCAAAAAGATGCTGATGACAAATGTCTTTCACTTTACTTGATTGTTTATTTGTCCGTGAATATGAATTTCGGAAAGGAGAAAAGGGTTGACGGTAATGATGAGATGTGTTTGAGGTTGTTATTTCACCCCGAATACCCCCTCATTTTGCATCAATAACCTTTCTTTTTGACTGGATACCTTGGTTTGGTGATTCTTCCGGTTTCGGCATGCGGGCTTAAATTTGTTTTTTTGTATATATAAAAAGACAAATTATGAGGTGTACGAATTGTGGATGGGAAAATCCCGCTGACCGGTCGACCTGTGAGAAATGTAACGCTCCGTTATCGAATTATGCCATGCGGGAACATGCTGTTACGGATGTGTATTCGCGCCGTACGGTGAATGAAAACGTAGGCGTGAGAGTAGGGCGGGAGACGGTTCGCGAAGAGTTTGGCGATTCCAATTGCCCTAAATGCGGGTATCCGTTGTTGCCGGATATGCGCGAATGCCCGAATTGTGGCTATTCGGCTCAGCCGGTAGCTGCGACCGACTCGGCGGTGCAACTGTGCCCGAAGTGTAACCATGAAAACCGCAAAGATGCGTTTTATTGTTCCCATTGCGGGTATGAATTGCAGAAACGGGGAGCTGTGCGCTCCGTCCCGTCCGGTTATGGGCGGAAGACGATTACGCCTTGGGAGGTACAGGAGCCGGAACCTACCTGTCGGCTGGCGATGATTCCGAATCCGCACGAAGAGGGATTCTCTCCCGTTACGCTGGAGTTTTCAGGCGAATCGGTCGTGTTGAACCGCAGCAATACGGATGAAGAAAACATGACAATTACTTCCAAAGAACAAGCCGTTCTGATTTATGAAAACAAGAAGTGGTATATTCAAGACAAGAGCGAGCAGAAGACCACTTTCGTTTATACGTCTGATAAAATAGAGTTGAAACCCGGCGATGTGATTGTGTTGGGGAACAGGCGCTTCGAGTTTAGTGAATGAGAGGAAACCTTGTATGTCCGAAGTAGTCGTCAACAGATGTGATTTCTCGGTAGGCCAGTCGATAGGCGGTGGCTACCGGGTGGATCAGGTGTTGGGCGAAGGCTCTTTCGGGAAGGTGTTCCGGGTGACGGGGCGCGATGCGTCGGTCTATGCGTTGAAGTTGCTGAAGCTGTGGGAGATCGTGCCGGAGTTGCGCAAGCCGTTGATGGCACGTTTCGTGATGGAATTTGAAACAGGGCGTATCCGAAGCCGCTTTTTGGTTCATTCGGTGGCGCATGGTGTGGAAAGTGGAAATCCCTTCATTGTAATGGAATTTTGCCCCAAGGGAAATTTGGTGCAGTATATGGAACGCCATTCGGTAGATTTGGCAAAAGCCGGTCGGGAGATTCTGTGCGGATTGCATGATTTGCATAAGAACGGGAAGGTGCATCGCGACTTGAAACCGGAAAACGTATTGATTCGGGAAGATGGAACCGCGGCACTGACCGACTTCGGGATTTGCGGCGACCGGAACAAGCGGATGACGGAACGGAACATCTTGGGACGGCCGCAACAGCTGTTCGGCACGTATGCCTACATGCCGCCTGAGCAGGTAAACCGGGTGCGGGGCGATGCGACGGTGCTGCCGACGACCGATATTTTCTCTTTTGGCGTCATGATGTATCAACTGTTGACGGGGAAGCTGCCCTTTGGCGAGCTGAACGACCACAATGATTTGGTGGTCTATCAGCGGAACGGGAAGCAGGGACATTGGGACCGGAATCTGCTGATGCGAAGTGCCGGAGGAAGCGAGTGGGAAGAGGTGATTGCCGGCTGCTTGGTGCCTGATTTCAAGCAGCGTTTGCAATCGGCTGCGGCGGTCTTGCAACGGATGCCGAAAGGACGTTCGCTCGCTGCCGAACCGTTTTTATCGGTTACCGAGCCGTTTGGGGCGGCTCCCGTCCCGTTTGCGAGTGGAACGGGGATGCTTTTGCGGGTGATGCAGGGCTGGGAATATGGGCGCGTGTATGATTTGAATCGTTTGTTGCCACGCGGGAAGCGGTTGCTCACGATAGGAAGGGACGATTGGAATAACATTCGTATCCCGGAGGAGGAAGGAGCGTATGTCTCCCGGCGCCATTGTACGATTGAAGCTGACGCGCATGCCAATCGTTGGTTTATCCGCGACGGCCAATGGGTGACGGATGGGACGAAAGGCTATTGGAAACCGTCGGCGAACGGAACCTATGTGAATGCCACTCCCGTGACGCAGGCCGGTTGCGAACTGCATGTCGGAGATATTATCACACTCGGAGAGGTCACGTTCCGGGTGGAAAATAAGAAAGAATGAAGTTGAATTATAAATGAAAAACAAATAAAGAGTTATGGTACAAAGACAAACAGAGCCTTACAGACGGTCTTTTTCCGGATCGGTAGGCGCAGGGATGGGCGCATTGATGGGTGGTGCGCGTCAGTATTATGTGTTGGAACATCGGACGTCGTCTAAATATCATCGGGCGGGAGAAACGCAAAAGATTATTGTAGACCAGGTGGAGATGGGGCGCGATCCGCGTTGCCAAATCCGGTTCGATGATTCGTTTACATCGGTGAGCCGTCGCCATGCGGCGATTGTGCGGGACGGGGCCGCCTGGAAGTTGGTCCATCTTTCGAAGGTAAACCCGACGCTTTTGAACGGACGGCCGGTTACCGACGAGTGGTACCTGCAAAACGGCGACGAGATTCAACTCTCTTCCAACGGCCCGCGCATGGGTTTCATGATTCCGCAGGGCGACCGGAGCATGATTAAGAATATCAATTTCACGGAACGCTTCAGCCTGTTCCGCCAGCAAGCATTGCGGCCTTATAAGCAAATGTTGATAGGGATGTCGGTCCTCTTCTTGTTGGTGATAGGCGGATTGGTGGCATGGGGCGTGTTGAACCAGCAGCAGACACAAAAGGCGAATGAGATGTTGGCAGGAAGCATTGCCTCGGTCAGTGCCCGCCAAGACAGCGTACACGCCGAGACGCAAAAGCAGTTTGCCGCCGTTTCGACCCAAGCGCAGCAGGCTACGCAAGAGGCGGTCAAAGCCAGCCAAGCCAATACGTCGCAAGGCATCAACCAACTCCGGAGCGAACTCTCCGAGTTGAAGAGCGATTTGAAAACGGCGCGCGAAGAACGCCCGAGCAGCTCGGCAGTTTCCCAACCGGAAACCGCCGGAACTGCCGCGTCAACACCCGCTTCGACAGCGACAAACGGAATGACTTCGTATGAAAGCTGCTTCCCCTACATTTATTATATACAGCTGGATAAAGTAGAACACATCGACAAGAAGGGACGGACGGAAATCTTTGATATTAACAGAAGATGGGCCGGAACCGGATTCCTGTTGGACGACGGACGGTTTGTCACCTCGCGCCGCATCATCGAACGTTGGTTCTATCAGTTGAACGGGGACGTGATGGACGAAGATATGCGGCCGTTGAACAAAGCGGTATGTAATCTGGAAAAGGTGATTGCTTATTTTACCGCCTATTCGTCTACCGGCGATGCCTTGACGTTTACCAGTGACCAGTTCATGTGCGACCGCAGCGCGGATACCTATACGGTGTTGCGCGGACCGTTGGGCGGATTGGTCAGAGGCGCGCGCGTCCGTCTGGCTCCTCTGAATGGCGGAAAAGACTGGGCCTACTTCCATACGGCGAAGAAAGGCGGATTGAAATTTAATCCGGCTAAATCGACCTCGCTGGGTCGGGGCGTTTCGCTGACCATCTTGGGATTCCCGGGTGAAGTGGGCATCAATTCGGCTTCGGGGCCGGTCTATGGAAACGGGGTGACGGCCAACAGCGGCTTGGAGCGCGGCGACATCCTGACGACGAATACCAGTTTTGAGATAGGCGGCTCGGGTGCTCCGGTCTTTGCCGTTTCCGAAAGCGGAGAATATGAAGTAATCGGGTTGATTTCGTCGATGGCGGAAGGGATGCGTGGCATTGTAGTCCCCATATCTGCTGTCCGTTGATAGAGAAAGGACGGATGTATGGGCGAAACGACGAGTAATCCTTTTCAATTCAAGTTGGGAGCGCAGACGCATGTCGGCTGTGTTCGGACCAATAACGAGGATAATTTTATCGTGAGTGCAGATTTGGCTTCGGGGGAGTGGTTGCTTCCCCGGAGCCAAAACCTGTTTACCTTGGGGGCAAAAGGCGCCGTCCTCGTTGTGGCGGACGGCATGGGCGGACTGGATGCCGGCGAGGTGGCTTCCCGCATTGCGGTGGATACGGTGAAAACCTGCTTTGCTGCCGACCAAATCACGGACGAGGTGGTGAAGGATGAAGAAAGCATCCGGCGGTATATGCGGAATGTAGTCGTCGCGGCGGATGGTAACATCAAACGTCGGAGCAAGGAGGAAAAGACGATTCAGGCAATGGGCACGACGCTGGTGGTGGCCTGGTTGATTGGCGAATATGCCTACATCGCGTGGTGCGGAGACAGCCGTGCCTATCTGTTTAACCCGGTTTCCGGCTTGAAGCAGGTATCGAAAGACCATTCCTACGTGCAAGAACTGGTCGACAGCGGGCGTCTGTTGCCGGAATATGCCTTCGACCATCCGGACAGCAACATCATCACCCGCAGTCTGGGCAATCCGCAGCGGGAGGCAGAACCCGATTTCATCCGCATCCCGTTGCAAGCCGGGGAGACGCTCTTGCTCTGTACCGACGGCCTGAACTCCATGCTGCGCGACGAAGAGATAGAGGCGGTCATGCAGGAGACGGAGCAGCAGATAGACGCCTGCGTGAACGCATTGATTCAAAACGCGCTCGACCGAGGCGGGCATGATAACGTGACGGTTGTCCTCTGCCAGCTTGTCGCGGCGGGCGGAGGCGGGGCGGAGGAACTGCAAAAGACAGTTTCCCTCCACAC
>CALUTX010000058.1 GCA_944323815.1 uncultured Parabacteroides sp.
CAAAGAGTTTTTGAATGTCTGCTCGAAAGCCAAGAACTTCAGGATAGACAAGTTGACTGACGAGTGGAAACGGATACCTCCTTTGTACGGGCCAATGGCGTTGTTATGCTGTACGCGATACCCCATGTTGGTCTGAATCTGCCCTTTGTCGTCCGTCCACGTTACGCGGAAAGTGAAAATCCGGTCGGGGATGCAGAGGCGTTCGATCAGATTGCTTTTTTCAAATTCAGGGTGTTCATTGTAAACCTCTTCGATTGTTCCTAATACTTCTGAAACTGCTTGATGGTATTCCGGTTCATTCGGAAATCGTCTTTTTAGGTTGTCTAAAACTTCACTTGCCTTCATAAGTCGATTTATTAGAATATTATGTTTATAAATGATTGTTTTGTTTATTCTACACGCATCTGTTCGCATGTATTCTTTTATGACTGTGCAAAGGTAAGCTAAAATTTTATATGTTCAAACATTTGAAAGAAAAAATGCGATAAAAATAGCATTTCGGTACTTTCTGGGCTTAAAAGTGACTAAATGTTACTCTTCTTTGTGCCGTCTGCTTTTGTATATGGGGACAAATACGATGATGGCTGATGCGATGATGGCAAAAACAACGTCGAATGTTATCTTAGGGCTGTATGCGAGTAGCATGTAGCAGAGCAGGCCCCACAAGAGGGTGATGCATGCGGCTTGACTATTTGTTATCTTTCTGCGTGCCATGGGGTACAATTTAATTTTAAAGTGAAATGATTAGTTGTGCACAAAAGACCAAGAGGTATATCCAGATGAGGAATACGACAAGGAGTACCGCCCAACGTTTTTTGGGTGAGAGCCCGTTGAGCAGCGGAATGTGCCTTCCCCAACCTGTGGCGGCTGGCGCTTTGTCTGCTTTTTCGTCGCTGTATCCGTTTGTTTGCATGATGGCAAGGGCGCGCGGCGCATCGCTTTCGAGCAGTTCGACGCGGATGCCTCCCATGTCGGCCGGATACATCACTTGGCTGGAATATTCATTCCGTAAATAGCAGTTGATTCCTTCCGATTTCAGGAGGGATTCCAACATTTGTGCCTTTTCCGGCTCATAAAACCGGGCAATTTCGATGATTCTATCTTCTTTCATTTGTAAAAACAATGATCGGTTGAAGCATTTGCTACAAAGATACTGTTTTTCTCTGAAAGACTTCCGTTTAAAAAGCAATGGCGATTTCGCCACCGAACTGGAGCGGTTTCCCCTTTTGGATGAAAGAGCGGTTGAACGATTCGAAATAGAACGCCTGGTAGTCGGTCGCGGTCAGGTTTCGTCCCCAGAGGTTGAAGCTGACAATTCCCTTGCGTAGGCCGACTTTGGCGTTCAGCAGTCCGTAAAACGGTTGGCTGATGTCGTTGGTCTCTGTCCAGTAGATTTTCCCGATGCCGCTGAATTGGGCGGATGCTGTGAATTGGTCGAACAGTTTATTGTGAAACAACTTCGTATATTGGATGCCTACATTGAATGTATGTTGAGGCGTATAGGGGATGTAGTTCCCTTTGCAATCGGTCGAGACGATTTGGTTTTGCTCGTCTTGGTCGGTCAGGATGTAATCACGGAACGTGGCATGCGTGAAGCCGTAATTGAGGTCGGCGGTCAGTCCGTCCGTGATGCGTGCGTGCATACCCAATTCTACCCCGTAGCTATCGGCTTTTCCCCCGTTAGTAATCATGCGCCCGCTTCCGGTTTCGGCAAAGGTGGTGAGCTGGATGTCGCGGATGTTCATGTAGAACAGGGTCAGTTCGGCCGTCAGGTGGTCTGGAATCAGTTCGCTGCGCGTACCGAATTCGTAATTCCAACTATGTTCCGGTTTGTAGGAGGCAGCCTGTTTTACATCGACCGGAGCGTCCGCTTGGTCAGGGGCAAATTGGGACATCAGGTCATATTTGGCTTGCGCCTGTACCAAGTCGCCAAACATCTGTACGTTATATCCACCTGTCTTGTATCCTTTAGCCATCGAGAGGTAGGTGAAAGTCGAAGGGGTACATTGGTAGCGGAGTGACACCTTGGGCAGAAGCTGCCAGACGTCTTGCGACAGAGAGCCTTCCATTACCGTATTGACCGGAAGCGAAACGTTCATCGGCCCCATTTGTACGCCTATTTTCATGCTGTCTACCGCCGAATAGTAGTCCATCTTGTTCCGCTCGTAATCCAAACGGATACCGGCTGTGAGCGACAACCCTTCGATAAACAGGTTGTTGTAGGTCGACTGATGGAACAGGGCAAAGCCCGTAGTGGGGGTGTCGAATGTGCCGGGAAAGTAAATCTGCCCCGATGCGTCGCCCTGTACGGTCAGTTGCGGGGCTTTGGGGTTATCGGCCACAATCTGGTCGAAGGCGCTTTGCAGGATGTCGGATATGCCGTCTTGCTTGAAGACGACTGGCCCGTCGGTGTGTAAGTTATTATGGAAACCGTAGGCCCCGAAACTCCATTGGTAGTTACTTTGCGTGTTCGACTTGATGGCCAGTTCCTCGCTCCACGCGTGTTGCCGCTGCCGTTGGTTGAGCGTGAAGATGGAGCGTTCGGTGTAGTCTTGGTCCATCTGCATGTCATCCTTCAGGTATTGATAGGCGGTGGTGGAGGTAAAGACGAACTGGTTGGTTTTCCATTCCAGCGACAGGCTGTTGTTGAGCATCCGCCGCCAATAGGAACTGGGATCGTTGATGCGGATGGGTTGGACGGTACCCGTTGCCGGGTCGTATTGCCCGTAGGGGAAGGCGCCTTGCGACACATAGTCGTAATTCAGGTTGTAGGTAGCCTTCAGCCGGTCGGTGATGCGCCAGTCCAGTTTGAGGCGTCCGCCAGCCGACTCTTCTTGGTCTGCCTTTGTACCCGTATATTCGTTGGTAAAGAATCCGTTGTTGCGGTCATAATAGCCGCTTAGCGAGATGCCGACGTTATCGCCTAATTTGCTGTATTGGGAGAGTTTGACTTTGGACGCACCATAGTTCCCCAGCGACATCTGAACCTTCGTCCCTTGATAGTCGAGCGGCGAAAGGGTATAGATATTGACGATTCCCCCCATCGCGTTGCGCCCGTAGAGCGTTCCTTGTGGCCCGCGCAACACTTCGATGCGCTGGATGTCGGTCAATTCGAAGTCGAACGCGCTTTTGTTCGGATAGGGGACGTTGTCTACATACAGGCCGATCGACTGCCCGCTGCTTCGTGCCCCGATACCACGGATGTAGATAGCTGACGTCATTTTCGAGCCGTAGTCCGGAATGTAGAGGTTAGGGACGAAAGCGCTCAGGTCTTTCAGTGCATCAACTTGCCGGGCGGCGATGGCCTGCGGCGAGAGGATGGAGATGGCACCGGGAAGGAGACGCAGGTCGTTGGTCTCTTTCGTCGACGAAGTGATGATGACTTCGCCGAGGTTGTATGTCTTGATTGTATCGTTGGTCGGCCCGTCGATGTGTTCGGCACGTACTTGCAACAAGCAGGTGAAGGCGCCGGCCAAAGTGAAAAGGAGATAACGTCGGTTCATACTGACAGCTTATAATCGATTTTTATTTTTACGCTTGCAAAGGAACAAGAAACTTCGACAAAGATCAATCACTATATGTAGTGATTTTGAGGGCAGGCTTGTTTATTCAAATTGTTTACCTACGCTACGTCTCTACAAGGGTGGGGAATAGGTTTCACGTGACGAATTATTGTCAATTGTCAATTATCAATTGTCCATTGTCAATTAAATCCCGATTTCTTCGCCGGAGACAAGTCCGTGCATGATGGCGTAGAACGTAAGCCCGGAGACGGTTTTGATGCCCAGCTTGGAGGTAATGTTCTTGCGGTGGGTCAGGACGGTGTTGAGGCTGATGTTGAGGCGGTCGGCAATCTCCTTGTTCGTGCTGCCTTTGACGATGAGCTGGAGCACGTCGGTCTCGCGCGTGGAAAGCTCTTTGTTCGTGTCGGTGGTGGTCGTGCAGGCGTCGGTAGTCAGGAAGCGTTTGAGTTGTTCGAGTATGGTCTCTTGGGATGCCCGAAGCGTCAGGCAGTTGGTGGCGTTCGGCGCAAGGTTGTGTTCGTCGGCATGGATGAGCAGCATGGTTTTGTTGCGGCGGGGAAGAAAGAAGTCTGCATTTTGAATGAAGCCGTCGGCATGGGTGAAGTAATAGTCGAAATGCTCGTTCTCAGAGGCCGAAAAGCTTTCAAACGTCTGGAAATGGGTGATTTCGACCGGCGAGAAATAATCGGCCAAGAGGGTTTGCAGCCCGATGCTTTGCAGCATATCCGGCAAGATGATGGCTATTTGTTTGTTGTGATGCATTCGTCCGGGTTATATACAGAGTTTTTCCATTGCGTCAACCATTGGTTTCAGGATTCGGTAACGAATGCGGTTGTGCTGTTTGATGTCTTTTTCTAATGTACAGAGCGCGAAGATGACTGCGTAACAAAGGTTTTCATTGTAATCTCCCGAAAGGTGTTTGATCAGGATGTTTTTCAGGTCAGCCAGCAGGGCCTCTATCGGGTCTTCCATCCGTTGCTCCGTGTGTAGATGGAGCGTTTCTGTCGTGGTGGTTTTCTCCAGTTTTTCGCTGAGCGAAAGGCAATAGGGAAACCACGTGTGTTCGTCGTTTTCGATGCGGGCTGTCAATTCCTCTTTGAAGGAGCTGAAAAACTTACCGATAAGGCTCAGCGTACTGTTGCCCGGTGTACTTTGGGAGATGAACAGTCCCAAGTGGCGCTCGATGTTTGGCAGTTGATAGCGCTGGTAATACCGATTCGTCTTCGTCAGGTAGTCGATGATTTGGGAGGTGTGGAATGTCTGGAGTTTCTTCTCCGGAAAATACTCTTCGTTGAGGAAGGTGTTGATGACGACCAGTAGGAAATCGGTGTCCAACCCATGTGCTTCACAAAGCGTTTTGACGGATGAATCTCCTAATCCCAACCGGATACCGAATCGGTTGATGACAGGAATGAGCGAAGGGTGTTCTTCCACCACTTCGCTCATTGGCATATTTGCATAAACTAACGGCATACTGTGATTAGGCTTCTTTCCACTGTTTACGCAGTAGTTCGACAGCCGCGGGAACCAAGGTGTTTCGGTCTCCTTGGCAGCCACACTCGAAGCTGACGTATTTATTGTATCCCAACATCTTCAATGCCTTGAAGCCGTTGACGTAGTTGTCGGCTTCGCCGTCTTCGCCCGGCATGCTGCGACGTTTACGGCTGGCGATGTGTACGTGTTGCAGGTATTCGCCAGCGGAGAGGAACGCGCCCATGTCGGAGGTCTCTTCCCATGTCATGTGCCAGAAATCGCCCATGCAACGGACACCCGGATTGTTGATGTCCCGACAGATGGATGCGGCATCGGCTACTTGGCGCAGATAGAACGCTTCTTTCCGGTTGAGGGGTTCAAAGATGACGGTTGTCCCATGCTCTTTGGCATAGTTCCCCATCTCGTTGAACTGCTCGCAGAGGAAGTCGCGCGTTTCCTGCGTATGCGGCATCACCGGTTGCTGTGCGTTAAACGCCGGAACGATAATGACGCCGACAGACCCTAATTCGCCCGCTGGGGCAATGATTTCCTTCATCGTGTCCATACACTGCTTGCGCACGGCCGGATCGGTCGAGAGGATGAATCCTTGAAAGCCTGCACAGATGGCGCTCACTTGGATGTTGCGGCCTTTCAATGCGTCTTGTATTTCTTTCACCCGGTCTTTCAACCCGCGTCCGCCCGGCTCAAAGCCGACAACGCCCAGCTTCTCCATCAAGTCGAATTTAGCATTGAGGTTATCACCCGGCGCGATGCCTTCTTGGAAGGAAATCTTCAGTTCGGCTTGGCTGCTTACTGCGCTTGCATCGGTTGCCGAACCGTTTTTTTCGGCCGCCGAGCTATTTTCATTCGCTGCCGAGCGGTTGCCGCATGCTGCGAGGGCAGAACTTCCGGCGGCGACGGCAGCACTTGCCAACGTCGCCCGTAGAAAGTTTCTTCTGTTAAGTGTCATACGCATGCTTTATTTCTTGGCAGAACCCGGAACAGGAACGGTAAATCCGCTCATATCCATCTTACCTAAGTTCAAATCTTTCGGTGTATAGTCGATAGGAGAAGCAGTCATGGCGTCCCATGTCGTTTCTGCACCCGTATAGGCTGATTCGCGTCCCATGATGGCAGCCATGTTGGCAACAGCCGTTTCGGAGGCTTGGTCGATGGACTTGCCGGCACGGATCAGGTTAATCCAATTGACATGTTCCAGTGTATAGGGGTCAGTCTGCTTGAAGTTTGCTTTTTCAGCTTCGCCGTCATATTTCCAGATAACATTGCCTGCCAAATCCTTGATTTCCATCGTGGCACTGCTCCAAGAACCTTTCGTCCCTTGAATGAACTCGCTCACGTTGTTGGCGCAGCCGTCGATTTGGCGACACATACTGTGCAGGTGGATACCGTTCTCCATCGTGAAGTCGATGCTGAAGTTATCATATTGGTCTCCTGTGATACGGCGTTGGCGCGAACCGAAGCCCACAGCCTTTACCGGTTTCAAGCCGCTGAACCACGTAAAGACGTCGATGTTGTGTACATGCTGCTCGACGATGTGGTCACCCGAAAGCCATTTCCAGTTTACCCAGTCTTTAATCATGTATTCGCAATCGTTCCAACCGCTTTGGCGTTCGCGATACCAAAGCATGCTTTGGTTCCAGTAAACAACACCACCGGTGATTTCACCAATCATGCCTTCCATAATCTTTTTGTAGGATTCCACATAGCTGCGTTGGTGATGGCGCTGCGTTCCGGTGATTACACACAAGTTCTTCGCTTGTGCCTGCTTAGCCGTTGCCATAATGGTACGATAACCAACCGGGTCTACGCAAATCGGTTTCTCGAGGAATGAATGTTTTCCCTTTTCTGTTGCATATTGGAAATGAACCGGGCGGAATACGGGTGGTGTCGCGATGATGACTACATCCACGCCACTGTCGATTACCTGCTTGTAGGCATCCAACCCGACGAAACGTTTGTCTGCCGGGATGTCGATGTTCTTTTCTTTTTTCAATTTCCCGGCCAAATCGTCAACACGTTCTTGGAACGTATCGCCCAGTGCGGTGATGGTAACGCCGTTGGCTGCATTCAGGAAGTTGAAAGCTGCTCCGGAGCCACGTCCGCCACAGCCAATCACGCCTGCCTTGAGTTCTTTACAGTCTGTCGCGAGGTCGGGAAGTTCCGGGATGTAATAGGTACCCGGTTCTTTCAGCGGTTTGTTGGCTGCTGCACCACCTGCTTCACCGCCACCTGCGCATGAGGTTAATACACTTGCACTACCTGTACCGATGGCGCCTAAGGCTCCTGCCATCGCTGTACTTTTCAAAAAGGATCTTCTGCTAATACCGTTTTCCTTCTTCATGATATAGTAACTTTTAAATGTCTATAAATTATTATGTTCTTATTTTGCTCCAATTGCCGGATCGGGTTCGCATACGACGCGGAAACCGATTCCCTTGATGTCTGAATACCACCAGATACTTTTAGGCTGTTGCGGGTCTGTCTTTAACCACGCTTCATGCCGCGTATAATCGCGGGCAGCCGAGCGGACATCTGCTGCGTCGGACGTATAATTTCCTCCGCGTACTACCCATTCTTCGCCTTCCGTTACCAGCGGGTCTGTCACGTTCCCTTCGCTTTTGCTGTATGCTTGCGGGTCATATTTGTCTGCGCAATATTCCATGACATTTCCTAACATATTCTTCAATCCGAACGGATTGGCTTTTACTTCGCCGGGCTCTTGCGTCCGGTTGTTGCTGTTCTTGGCATAAATCACAAACGAACTGATGCTGTCGGTCTTTGCGTCGAAGAATTTGCGCCAGAATCCTTGGTCGGAGAAATCTTTCGGATTACCAGAGAAGAAATAGGGCGTTTCGGTCCCCCCGCGAGCGGCATATTCCCATTCGGCTTCTGTCGGTAAGCGATATTTCTTTCCTGTCTTTTTGGACAACCATTGGCAGAATGTTTCAGCTGCATAGTGGGTCATCGTGATGGCAGGCCGTTCGCCGCTACCCCAGCCTTGATCCGGGAAACCGAACGGTGGTGTCGGGCCGGAGATGGCATCTACCTCCGGATCGCTGCTGTTGTTGGCATAGACCGTTTCGGGCGGTGTACGTCCTTCGCTCATCGTTTGTCCGTAGAAAGCCCAATATTGATCCCATGTCACTTCCACTTCTGCCATGAAGAACGGGCTTACGGTTACGTTGCGTACCGGAGCTTCGTCTTCTTTGTGAAATGGCTCTTTTGTTGTACTTCCCATTTGGAAGGTCCCGCCCGGGATTGCAATCATCTTGAAGGATACGGCTGTACCCGGTATCTGTTCCGTATAGTCTGCAAAACTTGTGACAGGCGTTGCCGTCTTGAAATATAAACTGGTATCCACGTTTGCCGTTGCAGATGCACCCGGGATTCCGGTAAGTTTGCCGTGCTTGTAATCCGGGTTGTAATGTCCTGCGTCTAAATGGCAGCTGATACATTGTAGGTCTAACTTTTCTTCGTTTTCATCATAATAAAGGTGTGCCGTGATACCGTCTTGATTGATTCCTTCCGGGAACAGGTTCTGGTGGCACTCTTTACATGACTCGTTAGGAATATATTTGACTGCCTGTTCTAATTCTGATTTGAGTTCCCAATTGAAATCGGCGCTGTCTTTGGTCAGGTAAGACCATACGTCTTTCAGCCCTAATTTGGCTTTCGCCGTATAATGGTTCCATGTGTCGCTTTGGGGCGGAAGGTGGCAGGCGACGCAATGGGTTTTGACGCCACTTCCGTTATTGACATGTTTGGATAGTTTCCAACTGTTTTCCACGTGGGGATGTACGTGGCACATCATACATGATTCGTCGGAAGAAAAATACACGGATGTCTTGTAGACTGCGACCATGATTCCTGCTCCGAGCAGCAAGCCTATCAAAAGTATAAAAGTTTTCCCTTTGAGGAAACTTTTTTTCCCTCCTGAAAGATATCGATTAGAATTGTTACTATTTGCCATTGTTTTAATGGTAAGAATTTACATTAGTCTTGAATTAGATTAAAATCGGCAATAAAAGTACTTATTTCTCTTATAGAATGAAACTTTTTAGGTTGTATTTAACGTTAAATATATTGTAGTTGTAATTTTTACCATTTGAAAGGAAAAGGGCTTGTCCAGATTGTGTATAGCTTTATCTGAACAAGCCCTTTATTATTCATTAGAGGATTAGAAATTTCCTTGAATCGGTTTCATGATGAAAGAAAACTCATAATCGCCGTAAGGGATACGATATTTTTCCATCGGAAGTGCTCCCCATGTGTTGATACATCCTAACCCCATTTGTACTTTGTCGATACACATATTGGTATAGTCGATTTGCGGAACCAATTCCGAATGCCGTTGCTCTTTCTTTGGTCCGTCGTCCAGTGATTCGATGGAGTAGTGCAGCGCAGAAGCTGAGAAAGGAGCATCGGAAATGAACAACAATCCGTTCCCGCTCTTGTTGGTCTGTTTCCACCACCGTATATCGGTTTTCGTTCCCGTTTCTTGTGGACGGATGTACGGATAGAATTGTTCGTCAACCGTTTGCTTGTAATGACCCAGGTCGGTTACGTTGTTACGGTCGATATAGTTTTCAATCGGCCCTCTTCCGTAATAATTGATGTGGTCCATACATTTTGGCATTTGTATCTGCATACCGAAACGGAACATGTCGGATACTTTTGCCGATTTGTCTGCGGTCATTTTTTGAGTTACCTTGATGGCTCCGTTGTTATTAATCATATAGGTAAGATACAATTTGGCTTTGACGGCTTCCATCGTATATTCTGCTTTGACGACAGCCATGTCATTCTCAAGATTGCCGGTGAGCGAAACTAATTTCAATCCCGGTTCTTTCCATGCCACATATTTATTCTGGAGGTTGGCACCCATGTCATTGTCAGTTGGAGCACGCCAGAAATTGGGAGTCAGCTTACCGTTTTCTTTCAGCAGTGTCATGCCGTTGGCATCATACCGGCACAAGAAGCCGTCCTTCCTGTCAAAGTCGAGGCGGAAACGGTCGCCTTCGACGATAAGGTAATTCCGGTCGTTGTCTTTGATGACGGGAACAGAAACGGCAATGTTGTTATCCGGTTCGTTGGTCAATTTCAAATCCGGCATCTGGTAAGGACGAACTGTCAATTGGTTTTTGGCCACGGAATGCCCGGCGGGTAATAGGGTTTCTCCCTTTTTCAACTTGAAGTTGATATTCAGCAAAATTTCTTTGTTTTTGCAAATGTCATTTATGCTATAATCCAATTTCAAGGTCTGGGTTTGCTGTGGAGCTACATCCAAATGGTCGATGATTCCGGTTTGCACCACTTCTCCGTTGGCCAATAATTGCCATTCTGCGTAGTAATTGCTCAGGTCGCGGAAGAAATTCTCGTTGTAAACCTTCACTGTGCCGTTGGCTAAATCGGCTGGCGTAACCCAAATGGATTGATAGATGTGCTTTACTTCATACGCATGCGGGTTCGGTCTGCGATCCGGGTTGATCAACCCGTCGTTGATGAAGTTGTTGTCCGAAGCATCATATTTGTTCCAATCTCCACCGTATGCATAATAGGAGATTCCCTCTTTGGTTTTTGCATGAAGCGACTGGTCTACAAAGTCCCAAATGAAACCACCTTGGAATTTCGGATATTTGCGGATCAAATCCCAGTATTCTTTGAATCCTCCCTGTGAATTTCCCATTGCATGTGCATACTCGCACTGGATAAGTGGTTTGTCAATGTCTCCTTGGCAGTATGCTTCGCATCCTTTATAGTCTCTGTACATCGGGCAGTAGATGTCTGTAAAATCGTTTGTCCCGGCCTGTTCATATTGTACGGCTCGTGACGGATCTTCGTTCTTGATCCATTTGTAGCAGGCTTCAAAGTTCGGGCCGAATCCGGCTTCGTTTCCTAAGGACCAGAAGATAATGGCGGGATGGTTGAAATTCCGTTGGATATTTCGTTGGTTCCGTTCCAAATGAGCTTTGGCATACAACGGATTTTTGGCTAAGGTTGTTTCGCCGTATCCCATGCCGTGTGATTCCACGTTGGCCTCGGCAACCATGTACAGTCCATATTGGTCGCATAAGTCGTACCAAAGGTTGTTGTCCGGATAGTGGCATGTGCGGACGGCATTGATGTTAAGCGATTTCATCATTTTGATGTCTTGAATCATGCGTTCCGGGCGGACAGCGTAGCCGTAATCCGGGTCTACCTCATGCCGGTTGGCACCTTTGAACAAAACCGGTTGGCCGTTTACCAGGATCTGCGAGTTTTTGAGTTCAATCTTTCTGAAACCGACTTTGACGGGAATCACTTCTGTTGTTTGGCTACCATCTTTTAAAGAGGCGACCAGCGTGTAAAGGACGGGCGTTTCTGCACTCCACTTTTCCGGATTACTGATGGCCATTTCAGTAGACAATTTACCGGAACCTTTGACGGAAGCATGGGCAATTTCCTTGCCGCTTTTATCCAAAAGTTTCAAATCGACAGTCCCGCTTCCTTTCATATTCAGCACGATGTCTAATGTGGCATCTTTGTATTGCGCATCCAAATCCGGTGTTACGCGAATATCTTGAATGTATTTGGGATTGCGGGTGTAGAGATAACAATCGCGGGCAACACCGGCCAGACGTAAGAAATCTTGATCTTCCAAATAGGTCCCGTCGCACCAGCGGAATACTTGGAAGGCAATCAGGTTCTTACCCGGTTTCAGGTATTTGGTCAGGTTGAATTCTGCCTCCAATTTGCTGTCCTCGCTGTAACCGACAAATTTCCCGTTTACCCAAAGGTACATATTGGATGTGACTGATCCGAAGTGGGCAAAAATTTCTTTTCCTTTCCAATCTGCCGGAATCGTGATTTCCCGACGGTATGAACCGACATGGTTGTCTTCGATGGGAACTTCGGGCGGATTACTTTTGAACTGTTCCCGCCAAGGATAACCAACGTTTACATACATCGGATCGCCGTAACCGTTCAGCTCCCACAATCCGGGAACCTGCATGTTGTCCCACCCTTTGTCGTTGTAACCTACTTGGTAGAAATCGGTCGGTCGCATATCCGCGTTTTTGACCCAGAAGAATTTCCAAGTCCCGTTTAGTGTCATGTAATTGGATGAGGATTCTTTGCATCCTTTCAATGCGCTTGCTTCGTCTTCGTAGGCAAAATAATGCGTGTGCATGGGAGCCCGATTTACTTCGTTGACATTCGGGTCTTGCCACTCATTCTTTTGAGCGAAAGCGACTGTCCCCAGCAGGAACAGCCCACAAACAAATACGTTTAGCTTCATAAATGTTATTTAGTTAATTGTTTAGATGATTATTCAATCCATTTTTGCCATTTAAGGTCGTCGTTATAACCTGCGGCTACCATTGTTTCAATAAATTGCATACCTCTTACGCCGTCATATACCGTTGGAAAATCCAAGCAGTCGCCTGTCGGCGTTTCTCCGTTTTTGATGGCCCTGACGGTGAGAGCGAAATTGCGATAGATATTGGCAAATGCTTCAATAAAACCTTCCGGATGCCCGGCCGGTGTCCGGATATTCCACATGGCTTGCTCGCTCAAAAAGCTGTTGTTACCGATTTGCAACACTTCCGCCGGCCGGTTCCCCCATTTGAGCGTCAGCGTATTCGGTTCCATTTGCCGCCATTCCAACCCGCCTTCCTCTCCATAAATACGGATACGGATGTTATTGGCTTCTCCGGTGGCGATTTGCGTTGCCATCAATACACCCGTCACACCGTCTTCATAACGTAAAAAGGCAGCTCCGTCGTCATCAATGGGGCGTCCGGGAACGAATGCTTTCAAATCGGCGCATAGCTCTTGCACCTTTAATCCGGTAATATATTCACTTAAATGCCAAGCATGTGTGCCAATATCGCCTACACATCCGGCTTTCCCCGAACGTTTGGGGTCTGTACGCCATCCCGCATTGTTCCCTCCTTGCAATTCGATGCGTTCAGATAGCCATCCTTGTGTATATTCTACATAGACACGTCGTAGTTTGCCCAGTTCGCCACGTGCAATACGTGCTTTGGCTTCTTTTACTGCCGGATAAGCCGAATAAACGTGCGTAAGTGCTAATACCAATCCGGTCTCTTCCTCCTTTTTTTGCAAGAGTTTGGTTTCTTCGTGTGAGTATGTTTTTGGTTTGT